>DASROK010000215.1:0-2090 GCA_035646915.1 Gemmatimonadaceae bacterium | reverse complement strand
CTCTATTACATCGGCGGATTGCTGGATCACGCTCGCGGATTCTGTGCGATTACGAACCCGCTCGTAAATTCGTACAAGAGACTCGTTCCGGGATACGAGGCGCCGGTGAACGTTGCGTGGTCGATGCGAAACAGAACGCCGATGATTCGTATTCCCGACCGTCGTGGTCTTGGCACACGTTGCGAGCTTCGTATTCCCGATCCTTCTGCGAATCCATATCTCGCGCTGGCGGTGCAGCTCGCGGCAGGGCTCGATGGCATCGAGAAGAAATCCGATGCGCGTGAGCCTGTGAACACGAACATCTGGGAGATGTCACATCGCGAGAAGCGGCGTCTCAAGATCGACGATCTTCCGCACAATCTCGAAGAGGCGTGCAACGAGCTCGAGAAGGACAAGGTGATAACAGATGCACTCGGCGAGCATATCACTTCGAACTTCCTCGAGGCGAAGCGGCAGGAGTGGCAGGAGTACATCACTCAGGTTTCGCAGTGGGAGCTCGACAACTATCTCGCCAAGTATTGATCCAAACAGCAACAACACTTCTGACTGCTGACTAACTGCAATCCGTAGTTAGTCAGCAGTCAGAAGTGCAGTTAGTCAGCAGTCAGAAGTGTTGTTGCTGTTTGGCGCGTAATGAGCCGCGCAGTAGATTCGGCTCAAGATGAATCCACCCGAGCGCGACCTGGCGTATTCACACGAGGTCCGGACGAACGCTGAAGACGTGGCGCTCATCCGGCGAATGTGTGATGCCGATGAAACTGCACTTGTCGCGCTGTACGATCGCTGGATGCGATCGCTCTATTCGCTCGTATTTCATCTGCTCAAGGATGCAGATGATGCGGAAGACGTCGTCGAGGAAACTTTCTGGCAGGCGTGGCGAAAAGCGTCTTCATACGAGCCATCTCGCGGCGCGGTCTCAACGTGGCTGCTCACGATCGGTCGGCGGCGTGCACTCGACCGCCTCAGGGCAAAAGGCCGGCGTCGGGAGGAATCGATGACGGATGTTCGAGAGCTGGCTGACGTTGCTTCACCGATGAGCGATCCGTCGCAAGCTGTGGAAGGAGCGGAGCGAAAGACTCAAGTACTCTCTGCGCTTGCAGGCTTGCCGCATGAGCAGCGTGAAGTGCTCGAGCTGGGATATTTCCGAGGGCTGAGTCAGACAGAAATCTCAGAGCTGACCGGGCAGCCGTTGGGAACGGTGAAAACAAGAATGCGGTTAGCGCTGCAGAAACTCAGAGAACCGTTGGCGATGTATCGGGAGAGAGGGGATTGAACAAGCTCAGTCACGAAGAGGCGTACTCGGAGCTGGCAGGCGTCGCGCTCGACTCGGTTGCAGTCGAGGTGAGCGTCGCCGTGCGCGAGCATGCCGCATCGTGTCCCGAATGCGGACCCGAGCTAGCCGCGATGGAGGATGCTGTCGCGCAACTTGCGCAGGCAGTGCCCGAAGTTGCGATCAACCCCGGTCACGGCGCAGGAATTCGCTCGCGTCTTCTGGCGCGCGCGCGAGGGGAGCGCGAGGCGCGGTCGGTTCCGGCTCCTGGTCCACCGGACCTGGCGCGTGGAGTTGCAAGCCTTACCGGCCTCGGCCACAAGCTGACACCGGGCACGCAGCGCGCCGTTGATGCAGAGGTGAGAAAAGTCGTTCCTCTGCCAGTTCGCGATCGATCGACAGCGTGGCCTGCGTATGTCCTGGCTGCAGCTGCGTCGATTGCACTCGCTGCAACGGCCGTTCAACTCTCGCGAGTGTCCGCCGATAGAGATGCATTGCGATCGCAAATCGCGACGCGTTCGTCTACGCCTGCGCCGTCGGATACGACACCGGCAATCGCCCCGTCAGAGAAACAAGCCATCATCGAAGCGATGGCGGGACGCGATGTAAAAATGGTTCCTCTTGCAACAGTGACCAAAGAAAGCATGGGCCACATGTTCTGGAATCGTCAGTCGAATGACTGGACTATGGTGCTGTATACGATGCATCCGCCAAAACCGGGAATGACGTACCAGGTGTGGCTCGTTACGGACAGCGCAAAAATTTCGGCCGGAACATTCCAGCCGGATGCAACCGGTCACGCGTTCATGCAGGCGAAATA
>DASROK010000214.1:0-3125 GCA_035646915.1 Gemmatimonadaceae bacterium | reverse complement strand
CTGCTGCTGCAATTGCCCGTCAGACAGGAATTATCAATGTTCGAGCGAACGTTCTTCCCTCGGAAAAGGCTGCAGTCGTGAAATCGATGCAGGATCAGGGAAGACTCGTTGCGATGGTTGGTGACGGTATCAACGATGCCCCTGCAATCGCGCAGGCGGATATTGGAATTGCGGTAGGAACCGGGACTGACATCGCGATCGAAGCGGCAGACATGACCCTCCTGAAAGGTGATCTGCGTCGAGTCGTCACAGCGCTCAGGCTTTCGAGAGCGACAATTGGAACAGTGAAACAGAATCTTTTCTGGGCATTCGTTTATAACGCGATAGGGATTCCGATCGCGGCTGGTATTCTTTATCCGGCAACCGGATGGCTGATGTCTCCGGTTCTCGCGAGCGCCGCTATGTCACTGTCGAGCGTTTCAGTGCTCACGAACAGTCTGCGCCTGCGATCATTCAAAGCGGCTGCGTTATGAGCCTCGACATGACGGAGATCGCGGTATTGATTGCTGCCGCGGCATTGATTGGTATGGTGCTGTGGTATTTCTTCGGCTCTCGAAGGTAATGGAAGGCCGGCAAGAGTAGATTTCCCGCCACATGAGCGAAAAGTTCATTCTTCCCCTCCGCTCGAAGATCGCGGCAGGACTTGTAACTGCGCTTCTGGTCCTGGTCGTCAGTGCAATGTCGTTCTGGATGCTTTTCAGGGCGGCCGAGTCGTTCGAGGAGGTCGCGCATACGAGTGGAGTTCTTCTCGAACAGCAGAAGCTTCTGGCTTCGCTCATCGACCTTGAAACAGCGGCTCGCGGGTACGCCATTACCGGAAACGAATCCTTCCTGACGCCGTTCGAAGCGGCGAGAACAGCGGTTCCGCTATCGATATCACGACTGCGCCGCATGATGACGGACCATCCGGAGCAGCAGGCCCGCCTCAATACCCTCGAGAGTGTCGCCGGTGACCAGCTGCGGTTCAACCTGCAGATCATCAGGCAGCGAAAGACTCAGGGATTTCAGATGGCGCGTGACATGATCGAAACGGAACAGGCCAGACTCGTAATGGACCACGCCCGCTCTCTCACGATGTCCATGGAGGAAGAAGAGAATCGCATCCTCACGATTCGCGCCGCAAACCAGAAGCGTGATGAGCGGCTTGCATTTCTCGTGATCGGAATTGGCGGCGCGATCGCGTTCCTGCTCTCGATTTTCATAAACCGCGGCATACGCAGTGACGTCATCGAGCGCGACCGGCAGCGTGAGATGATCGAAACGCAGACGCGTCAGCTCACGAAACAGGCCGAGACGTTAAAGACGCAGCAGGAGGAACAGGCGCGGCTGACAAAGCAGATGGCCGCGCTGCTGGAGTCGACCGACGCCGGATTCTACGGTATGGACCCCGCCGGTGCGTGCACGTTCATCAATCGTGCGGGCGCCCGCATGCTCGGATACAAAAGAAAAGAGCTGATTGGAAGAAACATGCACGAGCTCGTTCACTACGCGCATCGTGACGGCACACCTTACCCGAAGGAAAAATGCCCGATCGTGATCGCGACGCAGCAAGGCGCGGGCGCCGCGGCAGAGGATGAGGTTTTCTGGCGAAGAGATGGCACACCGGTCTCGGTGGAGTATTCGACCTCGCCTGTAATTCAGGACGGCAAGCATCTTGGCGCGGTGGTCGCATTTGCGGACATCACGCAGCGGCTCGCTGCACAGCACGCAATCAGGGAGAGCGAGGAACGGAAGGCTGCGGTCCTCAGGTCGACTCTGGATTCAATCGTGACGATGAGCGCTGACGGCACGGTGCTCGAGTTCAATCCAGCGGCTGAGCGAACGTTCGGCTTCACCCGGGAAGAAGTTGTCGGTAACAAGCTGGTGGACTTCATCATTCCCCACCGATTCAGGGAAGCGCACATGTCAGGCCTCGCGCGATACACCGCAACCGGTGAAGCTCACGTTCTCGGCCAGCGTCTCGAGCTTCCTGCGCTGCGCAAGGACGGGACGGAATTTCAAAGCGAGCTCACCATTACCCGCAGTGACGCCGGTGAAAAGCAGACCTTTACCGGCGTGCTGCGTGACATCACCCAGCGAAAAAATCAGGAGGCTGAGCGTGAACAGCTGATAAAAGCGCTTGCGCGCAGCAACCAGGAGCTCGACCAGTTTGCATATGTAGCGTCACATGATCTGAAGGCGCCACTTCGGGGAATTGCGAACCTGTCCCAGTGGATCGAAGAAGATCTCGGCGACACGCTCAAGCAGGAGAACAAGGATCAGATGGAGCTGCTCCGCGGCCGTGTGCATCGGATGGAAGCGCTGATCGATGGCATCCTGCAGTACTCGCGGGCGGGTCGGGTAAAATCGCGGCCCGAGCAGGTGGATACGGGAACGCTGGTTCACGAAGTAGTCGAGCTGATTGCTCCTCCTCCGTCGATAAGGATCGAGATCGCGCCGGATATGCCGACAGTCAGCAGCGAGAAAGTCCCCCTGCAGCAGGTCTTCATGAATCTCCTTGGAAATGCGATCAAACACGCTGGGGCGAGCGATCCCAAAGTGCATGTTGGATGGGAGGAAGGGGGTCCATTTTACGAATTTTCTGTCACGGATAACGGCCCGGGCATCGCGCCCCAGTACCATGAACGCATATTTGGCATATTCCAGACGCTCGAAGCCCGGGATAAAGTCGAGGGCACGGGCATCGGCCTCTCGGTTGTGCAGAAAATCGTGGAAGCAAAAGGAGGCCGCGTGTGGGTAGAGTCCGAAGTGGGTAAGGGAGCCAGATTCAAGTTTCTTTGGCCGAAGGCGGAGATCACCGGAGCATGACCAGATGTCGGATCGCACCTTGAACATTCTTCTCGTCGAGGATGACGAGGTGGACGTGATGAACGTCCGCCGCGCATTCGAGCGTAACAACGTTTCGAATCCTCTGTACGTAGCAGGGAATGGAATCGAGGCGCTCGAGATGCTTCGCAACGGTACCGTCCCCAGCGAGCGGAGGCTCATCCTGCTCGATTTGAATATGCCGAAGATGAACGGCATCGAGTTTCTGCAGGCGCTGCGTGCCGATCCGGAGCTTTCCAGCGCGCCGGTTGTCGTATTGACGACATCGAACGATGACCAGGACAAGATCGATGCGTATA
>DASROK010000213.1:0-10636 GCA_035646915.1 Gemmatimonadaceae bacterium | reverse complement strand
CTGTCGTGTCGTTGGTCTCGCCCGACGTCGTGATCTCACCGCCGGCGAATCGCGTGTTACCGCTCCAGTCGCTGGATATGCCAACGCGCGTCTCATCTGCCTTCGCCATCGCGAGCACGCGTTGAGCAAGAGCCTTGGCCTGGTCGGAAGTGAGCAGGCTTTCCGACGAAGCGGATTCAAAAAGCGAGCGGGGCCTCACGCTGTTCTCCCTGTGTTGACGATGTTGACCTGTTTGAAGCGGGCGGGCACGCATCCGTGACTCACTGAGTTCGACTGCGCGGGCTCACCTTTTCCATCACCGAATGATCCGCCCAGCCAGTAACTCTTCGGGCCGCCGATCATGTCCATCGAATTCCAGAAATCGGGCGTGCGGCTCTGGTATGCGACGTCTTTCAGCATGCCTGTGATCTTGCCGCCCTTTACCTCATAGAAGACCTGGCCCGAGAACTGGAAGTTGAATCGCTGGTGATCGATCGACCACGAGCCGCGATTCTTGATGACAATGCCGCGATCCGTGGCGGCGACGATGTCATCGAGGCTGGTGTCCTTGTCGCCGGGAAGAAGTGAGACGTTCGGCATTCTCTGGAACTGAACGCTCGACCACGAGTCGGCAAAAGAGCAGCCGTGCGACTTCTTTACTCCGGTGAGCGACGAAATCCACGATGCCTGCTCTCGTGTGGTCTGATAGTCGTTGAAGATTCCTTTCTTGATGATGAGCCACTTGTCAGCGGGCACGCCTTCGTCGTCCCACATGGTGCGCGACAGTGAATCTTCCTGCGTGCGATCGCCCTGGATGTTCATGAATTCCTGGCCGTACTTGAACTTTCCGATGTATTTCTCGGGTGGGGCAACGAACGAAGTTCCGGCGTAATTCGCTTCATATCCCATTGCGCGATCGAGCTCGGTGGGATGTCCGATCGATTCGTGAATGGTGAGCCACAGATTTGTTGGATCGAGAATCAGGTCGTAGCGGCCGACTTCAACTGATTTCGCAGAAAGCTTTTCCGCTGCGAGCGATGCCCACTTCTCGGCATTGCCCGGCATGTTGAGCGATTCGATGTATTCCCAGCCCGACCCGCGCGGAGCGAGCTCTTCGGTATACGATTGAAAATCTCCATCGCCGATTGCGGTCGCGGAGAACTGCGGTCCGACGCGAACGTAGGTCTGAGTGACGAGAGTGCCGTCTGTGGTCGCGAGTGTTTTCTCCTCGCGGAGAAGCTGCAATCCTGAATTGACGAAGCGAACCTTGCCGACTTTCATCGCGGCTTCGTTGGCGGCGAGAAGAAGCGCGACTTTCTCTTCTATTGGAACATCGATCGGGTCGCGCTTGACGGGCGTACGCCATGTTCCTTTCACCGGCGCGACAGGTGCCAGGACAACGGGTCTTCGCTGTACCGTATTTGCGGCCTTTGCAAGTCGAACGGCTTCCTGCGCGGCGCGGCCAATGCCTTCCTTTGTCATGGTGCTCGTCGAGGCAAAACCCCACGAGCCTTTGTACAGGGCGCGAATTCCTATACCATATGATTCGCTGTCGTTGACGCCGGTGACATTCTTTTCACGAGTGGCAACGAACTGACGGCGATACCGGCCGATGCGCGCGTCTGCGTACGATGCACCGGCAGCTTGTGCAGCGTTCAGTGCTTCGAGTGCGAGGTCATCGACAATCGAGTCAGATGGCGGGTTTGGAAGGAATCCGGGAGCCGGCTGACCGAAGGCAGCGCGGGCCCCGGCAACGGCAGCAAGAGCCGCCGATGCTTTGACGAAATCGCGACGATTTGTGGGCATCACTCAGTGGGGGAAGGTTGATAAGGATGATGGCCGATTGGGTCACCGGACGCCAGACGTCAGACGTCAGACGCCAGACGCCAGACGCCAGACGCCGGGCGGCCGGCGACCCGTGACCGGTGACCGGTGACCGTTTCAGAACTCCACTCTCATTCCGAGCTGAATAGCAAGCGGATTCACACGCCGTCGCGGTGCGGCGAAGGTTGACGTTGGATCCGTGCTGATCTGATCGTTTATGGTGAGGTTCCTTTCTATTACGGCATCAGATGCGAGAACGTTGAAAGCATCGGCAGTCGCGAGCCAGTCGAACCCTGGTCCCTTGAACCGGCGCTCGAGACGAAGGTCGAGATTGCTGCGTGACGGGTACTTTCGATTTCCTCTCTCCTCGAGCAGGATGGTTTGACCTTCGACCGCGGTTAAGAGCTCGTCGTCGAGAAGCGAGCTCGAGGCTTGAAATCGGAATCTTGGCGTGATCTGAAAAGTCGGCGTGAAGAAATTGCCAAGCGAGTAGGTAGCGAAGACTCCTCCCCGAAAACCGTAGGGGAGCTCACCGCTGAGCCAGATCTTGCTCTCGACGGGCGGAAAGTTCGGCAGATATCCTTCAGCGTTGATTCCCTCGTTGGGACGGACTGCGCTGCCGGCAGAAAAAGTGCTTCCAGTTGTTCCGAACGCAGTCAATCCGCTCGTATTCCCGCGCAGGCTCGTGAAAGTGAGCGAGCCGAATCCACTGAACTCCTTCCTCTCGGTGCGAAGAGTAAGAGAGAACTGATGCATCGCCCGGCGCGCGCCATCCACTGTCGTGAGCTGAATGTCCGGCGTGTACGTAAGCCGATTGATGTCAGCAAACGAATAACCTGGCGTCGGTGGACGCGGAATAAGTCCGTCGCGGCGGCGAATGAGGTCAGCGCGAAGATCGTTGTTTGCTACATACAAAACGGGGATCACAAGCGGCGCACCGAACTGATCGAGGATGGTTATCTGGGTCACATGATCTTTTACGACAACATTGCGAATCGGACTGTAATTGTTCGCAAGGTTGTGATCGACGAGACCGACGATGTCCTTGTTCACTCGATTGACGTACATGGCTTCGAGCTTCCACTTCGGGCCGAAACGCTTTTCAACGCTGAGCAATGCCTGCTCTACATACGGCTGCCGATAATTCTCTGGTGCTCCGGCCTCGTTGAGAATCGAGACAATGGAAGTTCCCTGAAAACCTGTCGGTGAATTGCGAAGCGCATCGCGCTGAGCGGCCGTGTACACACGGCGCGAATCGGTGAAGCTCGGGCCCTGGAAGAAGAATGTCTCGTTGGAATACACGTCTGCGCCCTGAGCGCGATCGAAAAACAGCGAGTTCATGCTCTGGTGATACCGGCCCCAGTGGGCCTTCATCACGAGATCGTTTCGCCCGGAAATGTCCCAGACAACTCCAAAACGTGGATCGAGCGCCTTGTGCCGAACGGCGAGGAAACGACCGTCGGCAGAATCGACAGGCGTGAGCCATCCTGTCCATCGCCCATAACGAAGGCCGGGCGTGAATGTCAGGCCCGGAAGCAGTGTGAGGTAATCCTGCGCGAATAGAGCATCATCTTCCACATCGGAATCCAGATGCATCTCTCCACCCCATTCGCTTGCCACCTCCGGCCACGACTGCGCGTTGTAAGGATCGACTTGCCGCGTGATCGGATGGAGGTACGGCATCCACGTGAGACCGCCATTCCGTGTCCTGCTGTTTTCCCACCAGCCGCGCGTGACTTCTGCGCCGAGGACGATCTTGTTTTCGCCTCCCGGGAGCGTGTGAGTCTTGCTGTAACTCACGTTCCCGCTGACGTTGCGCGGACGCGTGCGCTGGTTGAACAGCGCGTTCTGATAAACTGGCTGTCGACCGAGAGAGAAAATCTGAATTCCGGGAACCGAATCGCCCTCGTATCCGAGCCGCGTCTCGCGTGAGTCGAATCCGGCAACCTTTGCGACAAACGAGCTGGTGAGGCCGGTGCGGGTCCACGCAGCTTCGTAGAACCGTGTAGGCGAACGCACGCGCAACGACGTAACCGGATCATTGAGTCCATTCAGCTCGGCGCGATCTATCTGATTGTCGCGGTGGCTCACGAGCGCGTCGATGCGATCATGAAGTCCCGGGAGAAAAGTCAGCTTGGCAATTCCACGAAGATCGCGAACGTCCTGCTTCTCCGATCGCAGATCATCGAGGTCGATCGTGGTCAGGTCGGGGACCTGAATTGCGCGATCGAGGATGATTCCGCCAAGGAAGTAATAAAGACGGTCCTTGATAATGGGTCCGCTTGTCTCACCACTGAACTCCCGGCGCATCGATTGTTCTGCGCCTTCTTCGTTCGGCCTGATGTTAGAGCTGGTGAGGGAAGGCGAGATGTAGTTCGCTCTCAACGATCCGCGCCAGTTGTTCGATCCGGTTTTGGTCACTGCGTTGATGATTGCGCCCTGAAACTCACCGGATTCAGCACCTGCGCCGAGTCCGCGCACTTCGAGAGCTTCAATCCAGTCGATGCTTGGAGAAAGAAAATCACCGCCAATGCCGGGATGATTCACGCTTACGCCATCGATCTGATAGTTGTTGGCTGCGTCTCCCGCTCCACCCCAGACGAAACCTTTCGTCGCTCCGGGTACGAGCTCGATGAGACTGTTGGCGTCGCGGCCCGCTGGAACGAGACCGACGTCTTCCACGCCTATCCGTCGCGCGAGCTCCGAGGTGGAAGCGTCGATCGATGTTGGTGACACTCGAACTTCAACTGTCGACAGCTGCGTTGGCGACGAGGTAAGCGTGACATGTATCTCGGTCGTCTGCCCGGCGATTATCCTGATCGACCGGCGCTGAGCTTCATGAAACCCGATCCTTCTTGCCGTGACGTGGTAGAGTCCCGGTGCGAGGGCGCGAATTCTGAACGCGCCGTTCGCATCCGTCACAGCAGTCTGCGCACCGCTTCCGTCGTTGCGCGCTATTTGCAGCGTCGCTTCGCCGACACCTTTGCCTGCGTCAGCGGTGACCGTGCCGCTCAGCTCGCCGGTTGGAGAGCGCTGGGCGCGAAGCGCCGGAGCGAACAGGATGACTGATGCAACTGCGGCAGCGACAGACGTTCGTAATGACAATCTGTGAACCATTCTGCATCCTTATGGAAGAAAGACGAACAAATATTGTTCAACAGTGCAGGCGTTGCGCTATCTGAAATTCACCGGGAGATCTGAATGATTCGTAAATGGCTGTGGACAATCAGCGCATTGCTGGCAGTCGGGACTGCATGTGAAAAGCCCGAAGGCGGCACGTCCGACTCGACGGCTGCGTCTGGAAGCGACATGCAGCGGAGACAGTCGGAGTACACGTCAGTGACGCTCGCAGCTGATACATCGACGCTTACGCCAAAGGAGCGGCAGATGATACCGCTCCTGATCGATGCGGCGAAAGCAATGAATCCGATTTTCTGGCAGCAGACTTACGGATCTCGCGATTCGCTCCTGGCAACTGTCAACGATGCGGGCATTCGCCGATTCATCGACATCAACTACGGTCCGTACGACAGGCTCGACAACAACTCTCCGTTCATTCCTGAAGTTGGTCCGCGTCTTCCCGGCGCGAATCTCTACCCAAAGGACATAACGAAAGAAGAGTTCGATGCTGCCGTGGCCAAGGGGCCGAAAGCTCACGCCGACTCGCTGAAAGATCTCTACACCCTCGTGCGTCGAGCGCCCGACAGCTCGCTCATCGCCATTCCATATCATGTCGCATTCAAGGAGCAGAACGAGATTGCTGCTGCAAAGCTTCGAGACGCTGCAAAACTCGCAGAAGATCCTGGCCTCAAGAAATATCTCGAGCTGCGTGCGTCTGCATTGCTCACTGACAACTATCAGCCGAGCGACCTCGCATGGATGGACATGAAGAACAACACGCTCGATGTCGTCATTGGCCCGATCGAGACGTATGAGGACGAGCTGTACGGGTACAAGGCGGCGAACGAAGCGTACGTGCTCATCAAGGACAAGGCATGGAGCCAGCGCCTCTCGCGGTACGCAACGCTGCTTCCTGGATTGCAGAAGGGAATCCCCGTCGAGGACAAGTACAAGCAGGAGAAGCCAGGCACCGACTCAGATCTCAACGCTTACGATGCTATCTACTATGCCGGTCAGGCTAATTCTGGCGCGAAGACAATCGCAATCAATCTTCCGAACGACGAAGAAGTTCAGCTCAAGAAGGGAACGCGCCGTCTGCAGCTCAAGAATGTCATTCAGGCAAAATTCGACAAGATTCTGATGCCCATTGCGCAGGAGCTCATCGACGAAGACCAGGTAAAGCTTCTCAACTTCAATGCGTTCTTCGAGAACACGATGTTCCACGAGGTCGCGCACGGGCTTGGCATCAAGAACACGATCAACGGAAAGGGAACAGTTCGCCTCGCGATCAAGGAACGCTACGGCGCACTCGAAGAAGGGAAGGCCGACATCCTTGGGCTTTACATGGTGCAGAAGCTCAACGAGCAGGGCGAGCTGAAGGGCGAGGATGTTCAGAGCAACTACGTCAGCTTCCTTGCGAGCCTGTTCCGCTCAACCCGTTTTGGCGGTGCAGATGCGCATGGGCGCGCGAACATTGCCGCATTCAACTTCCTGCAGCAGATGGGCGCCTTCACGCGTGATTCGGCAACGGGCAAGTATCGAGTGGACTTCCCTAAATTTCAGGCAGGCATGAACGCACTGAGTGAAAAGATCCTCACTCTTCAGGGCAATGGTGACTACGAAGGAGTGGGCGCGTTCCAGGAGCAGTACGGTAAGATCTCGCCTGAGCTGCAGAAGGATCTCGACCGTCTGAAATCAAAGGGAATTCCTGTCGACGTGGTGTTCGAGCAAGGTGGCTGAAACGAATGCTGAATTCTGAATGCTGACTAACTGCGCCTAGGTCAGCATTCAGCATTCAGCGTTCTACCCAGTATTACGGAGTCCCTGAGCAATACCACTGACCGTGGTCGCGAGGATGGATTCGATCTCTTCGCGGCCACTGTCTTTTTCCGGCAGCGCCCGCTTGTTCACGAGCTGCGAGATCTGGATTACCGAAAGCGCATCGACGTAAGGGTTGCGAAGCGCGATCGCAGTTTTGAGAACTTCATTGTCGCTCAGGAGCTCTTTCGCCTCGCGGATTCTGAGCACCATCGAGATGGTGAGCTCGAACTCCTCGACAAGACTCTTAAGAAGAGATCTATCGCCGCCGAGTCGTTTGACATACTCCTCGGTGATTTCGACATCAGCTTTGGCGCACACCATGTCGATGCGCGCGAGCAGATCGCCAAAGAACGGCCATGTCTTTGCCATGCGCTGAAGCAGCTCGAGTCCGCCGGGCTCGCTGCAGAATTCCTGAAGCGAAGTTCCCACACCAAGCCATCCGGGGAGCATCAGCCGATTCTGCGTCCACCCGAAAACCCAGGGGATCGCGCGGATTCCGGTGATCCCGGATCCACCACCGGGACGATATGACGGGCGCGATCCAAAACGCGCCGAGGCGAGCTCCTCGATTGGACTCGCCGTTTCGAACATCGCGAATACCCGCGGATCATCGTGCGCAATTCTCTTGTACACGTCGTGCGAGATATCAGAGAGACGCTGCATCGCATCGCGAAAAACCTGAACGTCAGAATCTGAAACGTCGTCCCGCCAGTCGGTGAGCTCCTGCAGCAGCACTCCGGAAAGCGTCACCTCAAACGTTCGCTCGGCGATTGGAAGCAGACCGAACTGCTGCGAGATGATCTCGCCCTGCTCGGTAATCTTGATGTCTCCATTCACAGTGCCCGGCGGAAGAGCTGCGAGGGCGCGATAAACCGGCGAGCCGCCCCCGCGGCCGACACTTCCTCCCCGTCCGTGAAAAATGCGAAGCTTGACTCCCGCTTCGTCGAAGATTGGGCTCAACAGCTGCTGTGCGCGATAGAGCGCCCAGGAGGATGCGAGAATTCCGGCGTCCTTGTTGGAATCGGAATACCCGATCATGACTTCCTGCTTTGAGCGGCGCGCGGCGAGCTGCTTTCTATAGGTAGTGTCGGAGAGCAGGGTCTGCATCACCGACGGCGCATTGGTGAGATCATCCAGCGTCTCGAACAGCGGCACCACATCCAGCGACGATCTCGGAGGTGCCGCATCGAGGTCGATCAGACCCGCTTCGGTGCCAATGCGAACGATCTTCTTGAGATCCTCCGCGGAGCGAGCCATCGAGACGATGTAGGTGCATGCCGCGTTCTCACCGATTTCGTCCTGAATCTGTTTCCCCGCGCGAAGCGTCTCGAGCACTTTGTCAGACTCAACATGATCGCGCAGGTCCATCATCAGCCCGTGGAACTGGTGCGTGCGCACCATCGCGAGCAGCGGCTCGATGAAATTCATCTCCGAGATGGTTGCCTTTGCTGCTGATAGAGCAGCCCGAATCAACTCGAGGTCGCGGATGAGCTCATCAGAATTTGCGTACGCCGCAACGTCTTTTGCATCGGCATTGCCGGCATCTCGCGCAGCCACGAGTCTTCGCGTAGCATCGAGCCGTGCTGCGATGAAGGTCAGCTTGAGCCTGATCGGCTCATCTGCGTTTCGCTTGTTGTTGGCGTCCCAGATTTTTGGAAGAAGGGACCTGTCGTGCTGAATTGACTTCTCGAGCTCTCGCGGGACAGGGGCGATCCTCGCAGACAAAGAGATTCGCCTGACGAGATCCGCTACAATTTCCTGATATCGCCCCAGAATCGCGTAGCTTGCCCGGCGTGCTGCGGCAATGCTTGTCTCCGGCGTGACGAAAGGATTTCCATCACGGTCACCGCCGACCCATGTCCCGAGCCGGACGGCAGGAGCAACACGCGAATCGATTGGCGAGATGGAAAATGCCTGCTCGAATGCCTCCATCATCGCGCGCCGCGCGCTGATGCTTGCGTCGAGCAGCCTCGTCTCGAAATACCAGAGCACTGTGCTCACTTCGTCGCCCACGCTCGGCCGATCCCTTCGCACTTCGGATGTAAGCCACAGCAGCTCGACTTCCGCGTCCAGCGCTTCGTCTATATCCCGCTTCTGCTGCGAGCTCGATTTTTCGGAGCGCGCCAGCAGCAAGTCCGCAACGCGCGCCTGAAGCGCGAGCAGTGTGCGGCGGGTGGATTCCGTCGGATGCGCGGTGAGAACGGGACGCACTTCGAGATCATTCAGCGCGTCAGCAACCTGATCGGCCGTGAAACCGAGTTTCTTGAGACGCTCCATAGTCCAGAGCGCAGAAGCGGGCTGCGGCGATTCGTCTTCCTCCTTCATGTACTCGCGCCTGCGGCGAACGCGATGAACTTGTTCCGCTGTGTTGATGAGAAGGAAAAGGAGGGTGAACGCGCGCGCAGTGACTCCCGCAATTTCGGGCGACAGCTTCGATGCACCCTCTATCAGCTGATCGAGGCTCTGAGCGTGTGGTTTTCCTCGACGGCGCGCGCGGCAGCTTCGCCTCAGCCCGTCGACTACCTGAAACGCTTCTTCTCCCTCGATGCGGTGGATTACGCGGCCAAGCGCAGCGCCGAGATTCCGGACGTCTTCGTGAAGTGGAAGATCTTCGGGACGGACATCATCCTGCGGTTTCGCAACCGTGGCGGACTCAGTCACCGAGAATGATCTGAGTGAGCTGCTCGAACGAGCTCACGATGAAATCCGCTTTTGCCGTTACTGCTTCCCTTGTTACGAATCCTGTGTAGGCAGCGAATGAATCCGCAACCTCCTTCATTGCCAGATCGGTGACGCCGTCACCAACCGCAAGCAGCGGTCGCGGAAGACCGAGTTTCTCGAGAAGCTTCCGCTTTCCGGTCGCCGTATACAACGGAGAAGATTTATCGAAATCAGAAAACACGCCTTCAGCATCGAACTCGACGTCTAGTGCGTTGACCTGTCTTGATTCGAATCCAAGCTCCAGGGCAACAGGGCATATCGCAGCGCGAAGTCCACCGCTGATGAGCACTATCTCGACGCCTGCACCCCGCCATTTTGCAATCTCATCCTTTGCGTGAGGCGACATTGCAGCGCGATAAGCATCGGAGAGCAAGGCCATCTCATCACGTGTCGGAGCGACGATGTGCATCCTTTCCCCATACAGATCCTCGATTGCATGTTCACCGCTCATCGCGAGGTCAGTTGCTTTCGCAACCCTCACCGCTACTGATTCGTCGCGGAGAGTCGCGAGCCAGTCGATGCCTTCGATTCCGCACAGTGTCGAGTCCACATCGAGTGCAACTGCGTTGTAGCGAGGTGCGTTCGTGGTCACAGTATGTTGCCCGGAGCGAGTATTCCCCGCGGATCGAGTGAGTGCTTCAGCGCTTTCATTACGTCGATTTGTCTCGGAGTTGACTGCAGTGACAGCCAATGCCGCTTGAGCTTTCCCAGCCCGTGTTCCGCCGAAACCGTGCCGCCGATGTCGATCACTGCATGGAGTGTCTCGTCGACAGCGGCGTTGATCCTTTGCAGCGCATCGGGATTCTCGGCGATGAAGTTCTGGTGCGGGTGACCGTTGCCAGCGTGACCATACGTTATCGGAGCTGGAGCGTGGTGTTTCCGGATCGCTTCATTCGACAGCTGCAACGCTTCACCCAGCTTTTCGTAAGGAACCGCCCAGTCAGTCGAGACTTTTCTTCCGCCCGCATTGCGAAATGATGCGCCCAGCTCGTTCATGGCAGCGGGAACAGCGTGTCTCATGACGCGAGCGTCGCGCAGGTCTGCACTGCTTTGATACGCTCGAATGTCGCTTTCGATGGCTCCGTGCAACTGACTCAACTGCAGCCAGTGATCGAGAACAATTTCGGTTTGGCTTTCGGAGAGAGGCACATCCTCGAGATAGATCATTGCG
>DASROK010000212.1:0-4723 GCA_035646915.1 Gemmatimonadaceae bacterium | reverse complement strand
CGACACGCTGAGCCGCGAGCTTCTCACGATCGGACTTCGATTTTGCGGCAGTCTCGAGCGCCTTCGGATCGACATTGAGCGCATTCCACGCATTGGTGACCGACTGCGAGAAAAGCTTGCGCACGTCAGCAAGCTGCGCTGCGTCGGGACCCAGCTTCGCGCTGTCTGCCGAATGCAGGACCAGCTCATTGCGCACGAAATTCTTCACGAACATCGGGAGCATCGAATCGGGCGCCTGCTTCACGCGCTCGCTGATCTGAGCCTGTGGCGGGAATGTTTCCATCCATCGCGACAGATCGGAAGCGGTGAACTTTCCGAGAGACGAGGTCGCGAGAACGGTCTTGTCATCGCGATGACCGTTCGGATTTTCTACAACCGCGCGGATTGTGGGAGCAATTCCCTGCTTCACCTCGACCTTCGAGCTCGACTCGAGGCCGGCGAGATACGTACTCTCGGCAGCCTGCATTCCGCCTGCGGCCATCGCCTGAATGAACTGGCTCTTCACCTCAGCGAAAGTCGGGCGGTAAATGATGTGATATCCGAACTGCGTCTGAACAACCGGCGAGATCTGGCCGGGCTTGAGCGCCGCCGCAGCCTGGTCGAATTCTTTCACCATCGCGCCGCGCGCGAACACGCCAAGTGATCCACCTGCCTGTGCGGAGCCGTCCTGACTGTTCTTGCGCGCCATGTCCGCAAAGTTCGCCGGTGTGACCTGTGCGCGGATTGCATCGATCTTCGCCTTGACCTTTGCCTTCCCTGCAGGCGTTGTGTCCTGCGTGAGAAGGAGAATGTGACTCGCCGCGAGCATCTGGCCGTTGTTGTAGGCAGCTTCTGCTGTCGAGCTGTCGGGCGCCTTCCAGGTTTTTGAAACCTGGTCATACCACTTTTTCGCCTTGATGTTGGCGATGATCGCCCACATCGCTTCGTCGATCTGCTTGGTGTCCTTCAGCGAATCATTGTTGGCTGCAGCTTCCGCAACGAGCTGATAGTTCACCCACGCGTCGACGATCGCGTTGGCGACGTCCTTTCTCAGAGGCGCCTTCGACTGCCCCATGAGACTGGCTAGTCTCGTGATGGTGAGCTGTTGATCGTTTGCCTTGGCAACGACATCGACATGCGCCGAGAATGCGTCCTTCATCGAGTCGCAGCCGGTTGCGATGAGAGCCGCAGCGACTGCGGCAAGAGCGAGTTTTTTCATGGTTGTGGTGAGTCTGTTTGTTAGCCGGAGCTGCCGCTTCGGCCACGGAGCGTCGCGAGAGCGCGGATCAGGCCATCGAGCAGCTCAGCGCCGCCGAGCCTGGTCAATTTGAGCGAAAGCGGATGTGCTCTTCGCACCTCCGCCTGAAACTGTACCTCGTGAAAGGCCGCCGAGATCCCTTTCATACGGGGCACGGCGTGCTCACCAAAGGTAATACGAGCCTCGTTCCCACGCAGCAGCATGGATTCGATCTGGGCTGCACCGCCCAGCACTCTGAGCATGGCAACGGAGAAAAAGGTTTCCGCCGGTGGTGGGAGCGGACCGAACCTGTCGCGCAGCTCTGACTTGAGCGCTTCGATTTCCGCCGTATCGGTCATGTGCGTCATGCGGCGATAGATGTCGAGCTTTGCGTCCTGGCTGGTGACGTAGTCATCGGGCAGATAAGACGGCAGGTCGACTGAGACGTCAGCCGGTTGAAGCCTCGGCTGTGTATCTCCGCGCATCACTCGCTTTACAGTCTCATCGAGCATCCGCAGATACATGTCGAAGCCCACTGCGGTGACGAATCCCGACTGTTCCGGGCCGAGCAGGTTTCCTGCGCCGCGCAGCTCGAGATCCTTGAGCGCGATTCTGTAACCGGCTCCCAGCTCGGTGTGATGCTCGAGAATCTTCAGCCTGCGGTTTGCTTCTTCGTCGATGTCCCCGTCGGAGACGAGCAGGTAACAATTCGCCCGACGATGCGAGCGCCCTACCCGGCCGCGAAGCTGATAGAGCTGAGCGAGGCCAAAATGATCTGCGCGATTGACGAACATCGTGTTTGCATTCGGAACATCAAGTCCCGATTCGACAATCATCGTCGATACGAGCACATCGGTTTCGCCATCGACGAACTCGCGCATCACCTGCTCGAGATCCCGTTCGCGCATCTGCCCGTGTCCAACGCCTATACGCGCTCGCGGAACAAGTCGCTGAACGCTTGCAGCGATCGCATCGATGGTTTCGACGCGATTGTGAACGAAGAAAACCTGACCGCCACGGTCGAGCTCGCGGGTTATTCCCTCTTCGATCAATCCATTGTCCCACGGCTCGACGAACGTGAGAACCGGAGATCTGTCGCGCGGAGGTGTCTGCATCAGCGTCATGTCGCGGAGGCCGGCAAGCGAGAGATGCAGTGTTCTTGGAATCGGTGTGGCAGTGAGCGTAAGCACGTCGGTGTCGAGCTTGAGCTGCTTCAGCCGTTCCTTGTGCTTCACTCCGAATCGGTGTTCTTCATCAATGATTATTACGCCGAGGTTTTTGAACTTCACGTCTTTGCTGAGAAGACGATGCGTTCCGATGACGATGTCGATTTTGCCGCTCGCCAGATCTGCAATTACTTCCTGTTGCTGCTTTGGCGTCTCGAAGCGGCTCAACGTTCTTATTTCAACAGGAAAATCTGCAAGGCGATCTCCGAAGGTTCTCGCATGCTGCTCCGCGAGAATCGTCGTCGGTACCAGAACAGCTACCTGCCGGCCGGATTGAACTGCCTTGAACGCGGCGCGAACGGCGATCTCTGTCTTCCCGTAGCCGACATCGCCGACCAGAAGGCGATCCATCGGACGCGCGCGCTCCATGTCGCCTTTCACTTCCGCAGTTGCAGTGCGCTGGTCGGGAGTGTCCTCGAAGAGAAATGAGGATTCGAGCTGACGCTGCCACGGAGTGTCGGGAACGTGCGACGGACGCGTCGCGACCTTGCGCCGCGCGTAAAGGTCGAGCAGTTCGACAGTCATCTCCTGAATTGCAGCCCTTGTCCGGTCGCGCTGCTGCTTCCACCGTTTTCCTCCCAGTGTGTGCAGGCGCGGTGGAGGATTGTCGGCAGTGATGTCCGCTGCAGAACGGAATCGCTCGATCTGATCGATTCTATAAAGGGGGACGTTGAGCCTTGATCCTCCTTCGTATTCGATGACAGCTGCTTCGACAGTACTCTCGCGCACGAAAACTTTTTCGATTCCGCGATAAATCCCTACACCGTGCTCGAGATGAACTACGTAGTCACCCGGAGTCAGCGCAGTCAGTGACTCGATCGAAGAGCCGGTTGTGTATTTGCGCGCGCGACGAATGCGTCGCTCCCGCCGGAAAATCTCGTGATCGGTAAGGACACGAAGCCCCGCCAGCTGCATTCCCCATGGAGGAATGATGAAACCGCCGTGCAGGACTCCAATCGCGAGAGACGCGGTTGTCGCCCCTTTTCTTCCTTCGTTCAACAGCTCGTCGAGCCGCTCTGCCTGCCCGGTGTTGTCGCAAAGAATTATGGTGGGAATCCCGTCCGAGACTACCTCGCGAAGCCGCTTCATGTCGCGGTGAATCAGCTCGGGCGGAACAATCGGGAACCGGAATGTCGCCACCTGGTTGTCCGATGATGCAAACTCGGAATGTGAATCGATCACATCGCCGGAGAACATCTCGATTATCCCGAGTGACGACAGCGCGGAAAGAGTTTCGTCAGGCGTGGTGTAAAGCTCGCCGCGGCCCGGGGTGTCTTCTCCTCTCCTGCGAGCGAGATCGATGTGATGCTGCGCTTCATCCCACGTGCGGCGAAGCTCGGGGCCAACGCGACTATCTTCGGGAATGACGACGATTGTGTCAGGAGCAAACAGAGCCGTGATCGATACGCGCTCCGACTCCTCGGCATCTCCGCGAAGTTGTCCATCGACAGGCAGAACAAGTGCAAGCTCGGCATCTCGAGTGGAGCGCTGGCTGATGAGGTCGAAGTGACGAAGCTCGCTGATCTCATCGCCCCAGAACTCGAGCCTCACGGGCTCTGCCATTCCAAAGCTGTAGATGTCGAAGATTCCGCCGCGCATGCTGAACTGCGCGACATCATCTACCATAGGTACGCGCTCGAACCCGATCGACTCGAGATGTGAGGCAAGCTCTTCCGGACGCCGCGTGTCACCCTTTCGTATCTCGAGCCGCGTATGCGCGAGTGCACGCGGGAGCTGAGTTCTCTCGAGGAGGGCGCGCGCGGTGGTGAGGAGAATGCGAACGTCGCCGCGCCCGATGCGCTCGAGCGTCTCTACGCGCTCGCCCGCAACCTCGGCATGCGGCTCCGCCTCACCGAAGCCTTCGCGCGGCGGGTAAAACGCCACCGATGCAGCGTCGACCAGAGACTCCAGATCGGCGAGCCACCGCTCCGCTCCTGACACGCTTTCGGCGACAACCACGAAAAAACGGCCGGGACTGGCGTGCGCGAGCGCAGCGACGGTGAGCGCGTCGCTGGACCCAGGGACCCCGGTAACGTGTAGCCGGGTATTTACAGGAGGTAATGCCGAGGAGAGCTGGCCAAATGCTGGCAGCGCCTGGAATGCCTCTAGAAGTGCTGGCAATGCCACTGCGCGCAAGCTATCGTACTTGTATCACTCGTGGTAGCGCACGGGAAACCGGAGAGTCCGATGAAAAAAGCCGCCTTTGCAGCAGCGTCAGCCATCATCTCGATTGCATCGCTCGCATACGCGCAAGCCGAGCCCAGGGTTTACTCACCGCAGT
>DASROK010000211.1:0-4629 GCA_035646915.1 Gemmatimonadaceae bacterium | reverse complement strand
CAATTCCAGTGGTGAATCTCTTGGTGCCTGGCTCCAGGCGACTGAAGTAGCGAGACGGGCCGGTGACCGAAGAGTAATCTGACTGAAACAGCTCACCCCACATCAGCTTTGCGTGAATCTTCGCGATGAAAAGATCAACGGGTTCGCTGGTGCCCACAAAGAGATGGGGAAAACCAGCTGCGTTGTTGCCGAGAATGACTGGTAGTTCCTGACCAGGTCCCCACTCCTGGTTGCCGGTGCTCGCTCCTGCCATGACAAAGGGAAAGTCCACGCGAAGAGTCGATTGGCCGGGATCGACCTGCGTGTAGGCAGAATTCCCGAATCGCTGGGGACGGTCCACTCCGACGAAGTTCGGATCACCAAAAGCGGCGGCACCCGGACGTCCCGTTGCGATGATGTCAAAATCGGAATTCTCGGCACGAAACGACATTGGCGCGACGGTCAAGGTGACCGGGCCCCACTCCGCAAAAAAGCCTGCCTGCAAGGAGGACGTTAGTCCGCGTCCGGCCCAGACAGGTCCGTCGTTGAACCCGTACGGGAATGCCGAGTTGAAACGCAGGCTCGTTGCGGGTTGAATGAAACCAAAACTGACTCCGCCATTGCCCCACGGAGTCTCCTCGAACCTTTCAGCCCAGGGGTGAACGCTGTCCTTTGGCAGCAGCTTGGAAAGCTCGCGTTGTGAAAACGGGCGTGAGCTCCACGGGTAAAGCGGGACTTTTCCAACAGTCTGCAGGTATCGCAGATAGTTATCGGCGACGCTGTTGGGAAAGATTTCGTGACGAACGCTCCGGTCTCCTGCTGTGACCTGTCCAGATGCAATCGAAGAGAAAACACTGAGAAGCGCGCACATTGCTCGAGCG
This sequence comes from Gemmatimonadaceae bacterium, assembly GCA_035646915.1. Lineage (GTDB taxonomy): Bacteria > Gemmatimonadota > Gemmatimonadetes > Gemmatimonadales > Gemmatimonadaceae > UBA4720. Next base: position 3,769 of record DASROK010000211.1, on the reverse strand, counting down.
ACGTTGGCGCCGTTTCTATTCATTCACTTCGTGCGGCATGATAAGTTTCGGCCGTCATGGTCAGAAAAAAGGTTCCACAATTTAAGACAACGATCGCGACAGCGCTGACAATTGCGGTGCTGATCGCGCCGCGTGTCGCATGCGCGCAATCGAATCCTGATTCCGGCTCACTGCTGCTGCGGTTCGTAAAACCACTGATTTTAGTGTACGGATTACCGGATGACAGAACGAGACTCGACCAGCTTCAGGGTCGCGCGGATCTCGACGGATACTTGATTCGCTCAGCTTCTTCACTGAATCCGCGGCCGAAATCGAATACGTGGTGGTCAGCGGAAGTCATCGCTCCCGAGTATTACGCGGTCAACAACAACGCCATTCCATTTTCGGTCAACGATGGACCTGTTTGGGCAGGAGTCGGCACCAGTTCGCGATTGCTCATTGGTGCGAACCTCGCAGCGGGTCCTTTCCGCCTGATACTGGCACCTGAAATAATTCGCACCGAGAACGACTATTTCCTGCTTCGCGATACCCTTCGTTTCTATTCGCCGCCAGTACCCGAAGAACGTGCAGGGAAGGGGTTTGTTTTTCCGTGGTACGCACTTGGTCCTTACTCGATCGACATGCCGACGCGCTTCGGAGACGAATCGATCGATCGTCTCGATGCAGGCCAGTCGACCGCGATGATCGAATACGGCGGAGCTGCCGCCGGCATCTCGAACGAGAACCAGTGGTGGGGTCCGGGAATTCGTAACGCTTTGATACTAAGTAACAACGCGCCCGGTTTTCCTCACGCTTTCATTCGGACTTCGCATCCGTGGAAAAATCGAATCGCGTCGGTCGAAGCGCGGTTGATCATTGGCGGCCTGACAGAATCCCACTGGTTCGACACGACAGCGAACAACAACGTCCGATCACTCAGCGCGTTCGCATTTTCCATTCGGCCGAACATTGCGAAAAATCTCGTCATTGGTGGTGCGCGATCGGTTTATGCGACGACGACAGGATGGGGACGAGTCCCGCGAAATTTTCTGGACGCATTCTCGAATGTTGGACGACCTAACAACAGATCACTCGGCGATTCGGCAGTCAGTCCGGGGGGCCGCGACCAGATCTTCTCTCTTTTCGGGCGTTACGTTCTACCGAATGACGGCTTCGAGGCGTGGTTCGAATGGGCACGGCTCGAATTCCCATACTCGCTGCGGGACGCGTTGACTGCGCCTAACCACAGTCAGGGATACACGCTGGGCATTCAGTACGCGCGACCGGCGTTTACGACCGGCGGCCGATTCCGGTTCCAGGGTGAGCTCACTTCGGTCGAACAAAGCGCCACGTGGCGAGACCGGCCGCAGGGAAGCTTCTACACCAGCCGCAAGGTTATTCAGGGATACACACAGATGGGCCAGCCACTTGGGGCGGCAATTGGACCGGGAGCTTCGAGCCAATGGCTCGCCGCGGATTTCATCGATCCATTATGGAGCTTCGGGATTTTTGCCGGACGAATACGCTGGAACGAGGACATTCACAGCACATATGGATTTGCCCGCTACCAGGGTTACTGCATTCATGATGTCAGCGTCTTTCCGGGGGCTCGAGGATCGGCATCGAGCCGCTGGGGCTACGTTTCGGCCGACATCACCTTTGGCAATCGACTGAACGCCTGGTTCCAGGAGCAGTCGGGATGCCCCAAGGGGAACTCGACGATGGACATCCGGAACAGGACAATAAGTGTGACAATTGGCACATTCACATCTGGTCGTCGCGCCAGATGACCCGTGCGTGTAAATTCAGGCTGGCCAGCAACTTGCCCACGCTTGCGGCGGGGCGGCGCGAGGGCCGCCAGGGTAATTGTAAAACGCCAAATCGGGCCTGATGGCGAAACGCTCGTCGCTAGCTAGTCACCACCATCTCAAGCTGACATCCGCACCCGGAAACCACGCACCGGCGGCTTATGGCGCGTCCCCCCTTCGCGTTCGCACCAAGCTGCGCGAACGGAGGCCAGTTTCGGTCAAGCGGCACACCGCACGAATCGCGACCCGCCTCGGAGTCCTTCTCCTCGGCGACATAGTCGCGGTTTTCGTCTGCGAGATCCTTTCATCCATTGCGGCTCGCGGTGACCTCTTCGGGCAATCGATCGCGACTCAATTCGCGCGAGCGCTCGACACCGGATACGGCACCACGCTGAACCTGGGTTTCGCGGTGATCGCGAGCCTTGTCGTGACGGGCAACTACAGCCGGCATCGGCGCCTCAATGGCACGCTTCGTCTGCTTGCCGCTTCGGCACTTGCAGCAGCGATTCTCCTTTGGAGCATGGTTTCAGCGGGGAATCTGGTTGGGGCACTCGCTGTTTACGTCGCGACTGCTTCGCTCACGTGGATGGTGCTCTTTGTCGAGAGGCTTGCGACTGAGCGATTCCTGAGCCGAGTGTGGCCGGGAGCGCGAGGAGCCGCGCCTGCAGTTCTCATCACTGACAGAAAAGAAGACAGCCTGCACCTCGAGCGAGCCGTCATTGCCGCAGGCGGAGACTATTCGCTTGCAGGTTATGTCCCGGTTGCCCGCGCTGCATTCGAGGGTGTGCTTGGCACTGTTCGCGATCTCCCCGAGATCATCGACGAGCATCACGTCGAAGCAGTAGTTGTCTGCCAGCATCTCAATGATCAGCAGATCATCAACGTGCGCGAGGCGAGTCTTGCTGCAGGTTGTCAGCTCCTTTATCCGGCGAGAGCAGTAAAAATTGCGGGAGTTCGACCCGCTCTTGTGTGGCACCAGGATCAACCATTCTTCGAGCTTGGCGCTCCGGTTTTGAAAGCTTCTGCCGTGATCACAAAGAGAGTAGTCGATGTGGTCGGTGCAGTGGTCGGGATTATCCTGCTGGCGCCAGTGCTCGCGCTGATTGCGATTGCCATTCGCTTCGATTCACCCGGGCCTGTTTTCTTTACGCAGGACCGAGCTGGACTGGGCGGACGCCGTTTCCGGATGCTCAAGTTCCGCACGATGCGCGTCGGAGCAGATGCGGAGAAGCACGAGCTCTCGCACCTGAATCACAGCGGCGACTCGAGGCTCTTCAAGATTCCCGAAGACCCGCGCGTGACCCGGCTTGGCTCACTTCTGAGACGCTGGAGTCTCGATGAGCTTCCGCAGTTCTGGAACGTGATTCGAGGCGAGATGTCTCTGGTCGGCCCGCGTCCATTTTTCGAGGCTGACTTCGCGAATTATCAGGATCATCACTTCCGCCGGCTCGATGCAAAGCCCGGCATCACGGGCCTCTGGCAGGTGTCAGGCCGGTCGTCGGTTGTCGATTTTGAGGATGTGGTCTATCTCGATCGACAGTACATCGAGCAGTGGTCACCGTGGCTTGACGTGTCTATCATGTTCAGAACTCTCCCCGCGGTTGTCCGTCGCGAGGGAGCGTACTGATCTTGGGCGTCTCGGGAACTGCGGAGCTACAGATTTGCTTGTGAGACCGTGAGAAAGTGAGAAGACCACAAAAGCGTATTTATGGTTACAACATAAAAACCACGTGGTTTTCTCAAAATCTCATTGTCTCAGAAGCAAATCTGTAGTTCCGCAGTTCGGGACGGCTCAAACAAACTGAGAGGATTGATTTGAAAGTTTTTGTAACCGGGGCTGCTGGATTCCTCGGAAGCCATCTGGCTGATGCATTCATAGCAGGGAATCACCAGGTCTCCGGCTGCGACAACATGATCGTCGGCGACCTGCACAATCTGCCCGAAGGGATAGAGTTCGAGCAGGCGGATTGCGGCGATGTCGC
>DASROK010000210.1:0-8228 GCA_035646915.1 Gemmatimonadaceae bacterium | reverse complement strand
GCCGATCACCCAGCTGCCATCGTGCGAGCCGGGTTCCAGCACGACTTCATCGCCGACGGTCAGCTTCATCGCGTCTTCCGCACTTTTCTTGAGACGTCCCCGCATTGGAACATCGATCACGTCATGGTCTTCCGTGCGAACGCGCCATGAGCCACCGGTGCCGCTCATGACAACTGCCTTCATCATGCGGAGTCGTCCTTCATTGCTTCATACCACGGGCGCGGATCAGAAGAGTTTGCGGCGATCGCTTTGTTCAGTTCGTCGAGCGCTTCATTCAGCTGCATCGATCCGACGAGCGCACGTGCGCTCTCTTCGGTATTCGCGAACCGCAGATAGTCTGTCTCGACGTGACCTGATGCGACTGGATCGCCGTGGCCATAGCGAACGAAGAACAGGTACGCTGCCCACGGACGGTCAGGCTCGCCTGTTTCGTCGGTCATTATCTCGGCCGAGTATGAGGCGCCGTCTTTTCCTTCGAATGCTGGCGGCCTCGAGTGCACCGCAGTGTAGCCACCGACAGTATTGGCATCGCCCTTGGAGTGATCCGCGGGGAGAAACTGACCCATCGCTAGCGCCTGTTTCTCCCCACCATCTCCTTCACGATGTTACCTGTGATGAAGGCGACGTTTGCGGGACGTTCGGCAAGTCTCCGCATAAGGTATGGATACCACTGCGTTCCAAACGGCACGTATACTCTCATGCGATATCCTTCGCGCACGAGCTTGTCCTGAAGGTCGCGCCGCACGCCATACAGCATCTGGAATTCGAACTGATCGTTCCTGATGTCACTCTCGCGCGCGAACCGTTTTGTTTCTCTCACGATTGCTTCGTCGTGCGTCGCGATGGCGGGATAGTGTCCATTCGTGAGGAGTGCGCGCATGCAGCGGAGATATGATTCGTCGACGTCTTTCTTGTCGGGGTATGCAACGCTGGCAGGCTCCTTGTACGCGCCCTTGCAGAGACGAACGCGTGCGCTTGCCTTGTTCGCTTCTTCGACGTCGGAAGACGTTCGATACAGGGAGCTCTGCAGAACGATGCCGACGTTTCCGCGATACGACGGGTACAGCCTCTCGTAGAACAGGTCGAGTGTTTTTTGAGTGTACTCGCTCGACTCCATGTCGAGTCGAATGAAGCTCGACTGCTCGCGCGCTCGATCGAGAATTTCCTGCATGTTCGCGACGCAGAGATCCTCGGAGATGTCGAGTCCCATCGCTGTCAGCTTGACCGACGCATTCGCATTCAGTTTTGCCGCGTGAATTCTGTCGAGCATCTCGATGTAGACGCGGGCCGATGCTCTCGCTTCGCTTTCATTTCGGACGCTTTCGCCAAGGAGGTCGAGCGTCGCTGTTATTCCGCGGGAGTTCAGCTGTCGTACTGCCTCGAGTCCGGTATCGAGCGTTTCACCGGCGACGAATCTGGAGGCGAATCCCTTCGCCATGCGATTGTGCCGGACGAAGTTGAAAACCTGTGGTTGTGAGGAGAGGTAAAGCAGTGCGTTACGAAGCATCTGATATGATTGCTGCTATGGTGTTGGCGGCCGGCCGCCCACTCTTGAAACCGGATAAACTCCGCCCGGCTTGAGCTCGGAGTCGAAATAGTTCCAGGTGACAAGCCCGTCGTCGCTTTGAGGCTCGAGCATGTAGACGGCGAGAAGGCCAAGGGGTTGTGACGTGTCGACCATGAACGATCCTGATTCGACAGGCTTGCTTTCTTTTCTCCAGTGACCGGTGAGCCTCATTTCACGATGACCTTGAAACAGGCGCTGGGTTACAACAGTCGAATCGATCACGAATGCGTATCTGTCCCCAGTCAGCTCGCTCGACTGCGTCACGGTTATGCCGTGAAGTCGAAGCACGCGAACTGCCTGAGTGTCAGCCTGAGGAATTACGTAATAAGCGGGGAAAGAGGACATGAGTGTCGGCTTGAATCGCTCGAATACCGGCATCTTAACAGTGACAAATCTGCCTGATCGCCTTCTGCCTTTGGGAACTCCCGGCTGCGTTCGTGTTGAATCACCGGTTCGCTCGAGTATCTCCGCAACCACGCCCACCTGCTCCGGGGCTGCAACCATTTCGGATCGAATGGGAATCGGGGCTCGCACAGCAGGACGCTGCATAATCCGATCGCGCTTCTCGGAAGCGACTGACAGAATCTCCTGAACGAATGCATACGTCGACTTCACGCGGCGCTCGAATGGATCGTGAGAGTATGCTTCGCTCAGAATCGCGACCTTGTCTCTCAGACCGTAGTAGTTCGTTCCGAAGCGCGGTCGCGAATCGAACGTGACCCATCCCTTCGACAACGTGTCATTATCGATGAAATCGCCGTAGGCGAAAGTCGGGAAGCCGTGTCGCGACTGCATTCTCTCACGAAGAACCGGCATGAGTGAATCGCGAGCCCATACAGCGAATGGCGCCGCTGGATTGAGAGGGGACGCATACGTGAGCGCGTATCCGTGATAGCTGCCATCCGTCGTGTGAAGATCCACGAACACGTCCGGATCCCATGCATTGAACATCGCGAGTGAAGCGCGAGTCTCCGGCGCTTCAGCTTTCATGTAATCGCGATTGAGATCGAGGTTCTGGGCGTTTGTACGAACGCCAACCATCTCAGGACCGTTCTGCGAACCGCGGTTCTTTTCCTGATGATCAAACTTCTCGTTTCCATCTGCGTTGTAGATCGGAACAGCGATCAGCACGACAGAATCGAGCGCATTTCGAGCGCGAGCGCTCGTGAGATCACGCAGCACTGCAAGCAGGGCTTCCTTTCCCTCAACTTCGCCCGCGTGAATGTTGCCCTGCACATAGACAATCGGCCGGCCAAGGCGTCGCGCTTCGTCCGGATTGGAAACGCGGGGACGCGATGCAATTACATACGGTATGTCGCGACCTTCGTTGGTTTTGCCAATCGAGCCGAACGTGAGCTCTGGCCTTCCCTTGAGAGAATCGAGAAACGCAATGACATCGTCGTAGTGCGACGTCTCCAGATAACCGGTGCGCTCCGCTCTCGTTCGGGGACCTGGGCTTGCAGTCGAGGCCGTCTGGACTGACTGAGAGCATGCCCCGATAAAAACCGCAGCAGCAATCAACGCCGAATCTCTGAGCAGATAGTTCACGTTTCGGGGTAGAATCGGTCGCCTCGGCGCGCCATCGATACGAGAACTTCAGCGGGTTCGAATCTGCCCGGGAATCGATCGTTCAGATCCTCGAGTCTTTTCACAAGCTCCGGAATTCCGATCGAATCCATGTATCTGAACGGCCCGCCCCGAAATGGCGGAAAGCCGAAGCCGTAAACCGCGCCAACGTCGCCGTCGCGCGGCGATCGTATTACATGGTCGGCCAGACAGCGTGCCGCCTCGTTCAGCATCGGGAGAACTGTGCGCTGTTGAATCTCCGATACGGGAATCTGCGCGCGAGTCTGCAACTGATTTCCGGATGTAGTAGTCGTTTCGCGAGATCCGGGAGCAAGCAGCGTGTATACACTCTGATCAACTTCGCCTTTCTTTCCTTCTTCGTCGTAGAGATAAAAACCTTTCCTGGCTTTTCTTCCGTAGCGTCCCGAAGCAACCACTGCCTGCATCGACGATGGCGGCGCGAATCTCTCGCCAAATGCTTCGTACATGATCTTCCCTGCTTTGGAACCGACGTCGAGTCCCACCTCATCGATCAGCGTGATCGGGCCCACGGGAAATCCGAAATCGAGCAGCGCTTCGTCGATCGCATCGATCGCTGCGCCCTGATCGAGCAGTCGTCCCGCCTCGTTGATATACGGGGTGAGAATTCGGTTGACATAAAATCCCGGTCCGTCGTGTACCACTATTACGGTTTTCCCAAGCTTCTTTCCGAAAGCGACCACGCTCGCGACGACGTCCGTATCAGTTGCATCAGCTTCGATCACCTCGAGCAGCGGCATCTTGTGCACGGGAGAAAAGAAGTGCATGCCGACAACGCGCTCCGGTCGCGTCGATGCTGTTGCGATCTGCGCGATTGGAATCGTGCTCGTATTCGAAGCGAAAATTGCAGAAGGCTTGAGCTCTGCTTCGACTTCACGCAGAACCTGGTGCTTCACGTTCAAGTCCTCGAACACTGCTTCGATCACCAGATCTACGTTGCCGAATCCCGAATAGTCGATCGTACCGCCAAGCAGTGACATGGTGTCGGAAAACTGAACCCTTGTTATCTGTCTTTTAGTCAGTCTTTCCTTCACTACCTCGCGCACTGCGGCAAAGCCTTTGGCAACTCGCGCGTGATCGGCATCCTTCATTCGAACGAGAGCACCCTGCTGTATCGCTACTGATGCGATGCCAGCGCCCATGAAGCCTGCGCCGAGTATGCCGACCTTCTCGATGGGAAGTATGCGGGGTGCTGGAGATCCCTCCGCGGTGGGCACTCCAGTGTCTTTTTTGAGGGCGGTGGTTGCGAAGAAAATGTGAATGAGCTGGCGGCATACGTCTGTCATCGCCATCTCGCCGAACAAACGCGATTCGGTTCGATACCCGTGACTCGCCCCTCCGCGATATCCCGCCTCGACAGCATCGATGGCAGCGAGCGGTGCCGGGTAGTTTCCGCGCGTCTTCTTCATTGTCTCTTCGCGCGCCTTCCTCAGTACAACGCGCCGCCCCGCAGGGTTTTCATCGAGCAGGAACCCGCTCACGCCACCACTGTGCTTGCGTCGCTTGATAGTCCCGTCAGCAAGCTCCAGCGCGCGCTGAATTGCGATCTTCTTCAGAATCGACGGATGTACCAGCTCGTCCACCAGGCCGATCTGCATCGCTTTCCTGGCGCGAATATTGTTGCCGGTGAGGATTATGTCCAGCGCGGCGCGCACGCCGATCAGCCGTGGAAGGCGCTGCGTTCCGCCTGCGCCCGGTATCAAACCGATCTGAACCTCAGGCAGTGCGAGAATGGTCTTTGGATGATCGGTCGCGATGCGATAGTGAGCTGCCAGTGACAGCTCGAACGCGCCTCCCATGCACGCGCCGTGAATCGCCACTACGAGCGGAGTTCGCTGCTCGTTGACCGAGTCGAGCAGCAGCTGCCCTTCGTGACTCAGTCGTTCGGCGTCGGCCGCGCTCTTGATCTCGAGAAATTCCTCGATGTCCGCGCCCGCAATGAAGCTGTCTTTCTTTCCACTGACCAGAACTGCGGCGCGAACCGTGAGGTCGTGCTCGAGCCTGTCGAACAGCGCGACAAATTCATCCTTCACCGCGCGATTGAATTTGTTGACAGGCTCTCCGGGCAGGTCGATCGTGATGACGGCCACGCCGTTCACCAGCTCCGTCGAGAGCGCATAGGGTGACGTCATGTGTCGCGCTCCACAACCATGGCGAATCCCATTCCGCCTGCGGCGCAGACTGTCATCAACCCGAACTGGCCATCGCGGCGGCGCAGCTCGTTCAGCAGCGTGACGGTTATTCTCGATCCGGTCGCGCCGAAAGGATGACCAATTGAAATCGACCCGCCCATTACGTTGAGACGCGACTGATCCACTTCGCCGACAGGCTGAGCGAATCCGGCGCGTTCGGCCCAGTATTTCGACTCGAATCCGCGAAGATTGGACAGCACCTGCGCGGCGAACGCTTCGTGCATTTCCACGAGATCCATGTCGCGAAGCGTGAGTCCTGCGCGTTGAAGTGCGACTGGTGCAGCAAGCACAGGCGCCTGGAGCAGCTGTTCGCCGGGGTCGAGCGCGGCATACGCATATGACCTGATGTATCCAAGCGGCTCGTATCCCATCGCGCGCGCCCTTTCTTCGCTCATCAGGAGAACGCAAGCGCCGCCGTCGGTCAGGGGAGACGAATTGCCAGCGGTCACGCTTCCGTACTTGCGATCGAACACCGGGTTGAGCTTCGAGAGCTGCTCGAATGAAGTATCGGATCTGATCCCGTTGTCGGATGTGACAATACTTTCGTACTTCGGCGGTATGTAGACGGGCATCTCTTCGGCTGTCAGTCGTCCATCCGCTGTGCCCGCAGCGGCAAGCCGGTGTGACCGAAGTGCAAACTGATCCTGTTCTTCCCGCGATATCTCATTGAGCTTTGCCATCTTCTCCGCCGACTGGCCCATCGTCTCGCCAGTAGTCGGCTCGGCAATCGCTGGAGTAATTGGAACAAGGTCCTTCGGCCTCACTCTCGACAGTGCTTTTAACCGGCCGGTGAGCGTTTTTGCTTTCGATGCAAGAACCAGTGCTTCGGCCATTCCCTGCGAGTGCAGAATTGGAACATTCGAGAGGGATTCGGCGCCCCCCGCAATAGCGACATCGATGTGTCCAAGCGCGATCTGATCGGCAGCATCGGTGATTGCCTGGTTTGCTGACGCACACGCACGGCTCACGCTGAATGCCTGCACGCCTTTGGGCATGAGCGGCATCAACGCGATTTCTCTCGCGATGTTCGGAGCGACAACGTTGGGAATTACAGTCCCGAACACGAGGGCCTGTACTTCGCTCCCCCTCAGGTTGGTTCGCTGGATCAGCTCGGCCACGCAAAGCTTTCCAAGATCGATTGCTGAGATCGTCTTGAACGCTGTACCGGCTTTTGTGAAGGGAGTACGAACACCATCGACAATCGCGACGCGTCTGCCGTTTCCAAACGTTGGCATCCGGGGAAGTTAACCGCGTGGAGGTATCTTTCCAGAATGTTGCGCACGTTCAGCGCCCTCGAATCCGATGTTTTTGATGTGCTCGTGATCGGTGGAGGCATCACTGGAGCGGGGATCGCGCGCGATGCAGCGATGCGGGGAATGCGAGTTGCGCTCGTGGAAATGAAGGAGTGGGCAAGCGGTACCTCGAGCAGATCGTCGAGACTCATTCACGGCGGAATCCGCTATCTCGAGCACGGCGACATAGCACTCGTCCGCGAATCTGTCCGCGAGCGCGAAATTCTGTTGAGAATTGCCCCGGGCCTTGTGAAACCGCTGGAGTTCACGTGGCCGGTGTACCGCGGTGCGCGGCTCTCCAGGTGGAAGCTTCGACTGGGGCTCAGCGTGTACGACTGGCTCGCCGGGAAGCGACGGGGACGCCGTCATCATTCCCTGAGTCGCGATGAGGTGAAGACTCTCGAGCCGTCACTGCGCGATGATCATCTCGTCGGCGGAGCGAGCTACTTCGATGCTGCAACCGACGATGCCGGCCTCACTCGCGCAAACGTCCGGGACGCTGCGAAGCACGGCGCCATCACTGTCGATTTTGCAAAAGTCGAATCGACTACCGTCGCTTCAGGCAGAGTAGATGGCGCATTAGTCCGCGATGCTGCAGGCGGAGGCTCCGCTCGTGTCCGCGCCCGCTCGGTTGTGAGCGCCACCGGACCATGGCAGGCCAAAGGAACCAAAGGCTCGCACATAGTTGTCCCGCGCGAGCGTATTGGAAATGTCGCTGCGGTCACAATGATCTCCCCCGACGATGGTCGAGTCATGTTCACGCTTCCGTCAGGTGACGAGACAATTGTCGGGACCACTGATCTTCGCACTGACGAGTCGCCCGATGATGTAACTGCGAGTGATGCGGAAATCGCATACATGCTTCGCGCGGCGAATTTTTATTTCCCGGACGCGGAGCTCGAGCCGAACGATGTTCTGAGAACGTGGGCAGGAATTCGACCGCTTGCGACCGCACCGCCAGGGACCAGTCCGTCGAGCATATCCCGTGAGCATCGCATCTCGCGCGATGGCTCAGGCGTCATTGTCGTGACCGGAGGGAAACTCACTACCTATCGGTCAATGGCGGCAGAGGTTGTGGATGAAATCGAGAGGATCCTCAATAGACCGCATACGAAATGTCTTACGGATCAAGTTCCCCTGGTCTGAAACAGCTACTGATGAATGGTCTTGAGCCCGACGATCTTGAGGCGGCGGATTCTTGCGGGAAGCTTGAGAATTGTAGAATCGCCAACTCCCTTCCCCACGAGAGCCAGGCCGATCGGAGACGACATGCTGACGTGTCCCTCCTCGAATTCGACCGAATCGCCGAATACGAGACTGTACGTTTCGCGTGATCCGTCGTTTTCATCCTCAACGGTCACTTCCGAGCCGAGTCCAACTTTGTCGCCAGGAATCTGGCTGACGTCGATCGACGACAGCTTGCTCAGCCGCTGCCGCAGTTGTCCGAGGCGCGCCTGGACGAACTGCTGCCGCTCGAGCGCAGCCTTGTATTCGCTGTTCTCGCGCAGGTCGCCGTGCTCCACCGCTTTTCGGATCTCGGCGGGCAACGTGACGTTGAGCTCATGCTGAAGC
>DASROK010000209.1:0-2351 GCA_035646915.1 Gemmatimonadaceae bacterium | reverse complement strand
GTACTGGATCCGTCCCCCGCGGATTCCATCAGCAGAAGCTGGTGCGCATCGATTCGTGTGGGATCTTCATCATGCGCCCCCCGCTGCAACGGGATTCGGGTATCCGATCTCCGCAATTGCGCACGACACGCCGCTCGAGCCGGTCGGTCCCGCAGTAATGCCTGGCACCTATACCATAAAGCTCACTGTCGATGGACAGTCATTCACGCAGCCTTTGACCGTAAAAATGGATCCGCGCGTGCACATGACCCAGGCTCAGCTGGAGCTTCAGCATTCGATCGGAGTAAGAATGCTCGATGCAAGTCGAAAGGCAGCCGCTGCTTTGAAGCAACTTGGCAACATGAGAGCGTTCAATCCAGCGATTGGAGCAGCGACAACGAACAAGCCTTCGGACGCGGATGAGATGGAAATTCTCAACGATCACGAAGAGGATCTCGAGCTTCCGAAAATCGAGGATGCGCCAGCCGATCCCGATTCGGCAGCGCTCGTCCGCATGCAGTCTCAGGCAGTCGCGATTCTCGACATTGTCGAGAGTGCCGACATGCCAGTCACATCTCAGACAATTGCAGCGGCGAATCTTGTCGAGAAGAATCTTCTTGCAGTCCTCGCAAATCCGGGGAACGCCGCGGCGAAGAAGAAGAGCCCGGCAGGACGGTGAGCTCTTCGCCGCTGGATCTCGATTTTGCGACGATGCAGCGGCTTGGTCATCAGGTTGCCGACATTGTCGCTGAGCATTTGTCGACGATACGGGATGAGCCCGTAATCGATGCGGCGCCGCGCGGCGAACTCAACAAGAGTCTCATGGTTCCGCCGCCCGAAGGCCCGACCGACTTTGAGTCGATCGTCTCGACATTGCGCGAAAGCGTGTTTCCGTATCATGCACGTGAGCCTCATCCCGGGTTTCTTGCGTACGTCTCGAGCTGCCCGACGTTTCCTGCTGTCCTCGGCGACTGGCTGGCAGCAGGCTACAACTTTTTCGCGGGCGTCTGGCCTGTCGCTGCAGGACCGAATGAAATCGAGATGGTGGTTCTCGAGTGGATTCGCTCATGGGCTGGCCTGCCTGAAGGAGCGAGTGGATTGCTCACCACCGGCGGCTCCGCTGCAAACATGACGGCGGTTGTCGCCGCGCGTCATCGCGCAGTCGAAGAGGGAGCCGACATCTCGAAGCTCACTGTCTACACGACTGCGCAGGCGCATTCCTCAGTTGTTCGAGCCGCATGGGTCGCAGGAATCCGCAGGGAAAACGTTCGCTCCGTGGAGATGGACTCGCTGTTTCGGATGCGGACGGGGAGTCTCGCTGAAATGATCGATGCCGACGTTGCAAAGGATCTCACTCCGTTTCTCGTCGTTGCAAGCGCCGGCACGACCAATACTGGCTCGGTAGATCCGATCGACGAAATATCCGCGGTCTGCAGGAACAAATCTCTCTGGCTTCATATCGACGCAGCATATGCAGGCTTTGCTGTATTGACTGAGGAAGGACGAGAAATGCTCGGCCGTCTCGATCTGGCTGACAGCATTACTCTCGATCCGCACAAATGGTTGTTCGTGCCGTTCGAATGCGGATGCCTGATGCTTCGCGACCCGTCGATGCTGTCGGACGCGTTTCGAATAATGCCAGAGTACCTCAAGGATGTAGAGCCTGGAGAAGCGGAGGTGAACTTCGCCGATCGCGGGGTTCAGCTTACGAGATATTCGCGCGCGCTCAAGATCTGGATCTCGATCAATTACTTTGGGACCACGGCAATCGCGGCGGAGATTCAGAAAGCATTCGAGCGGGCCCGGCTGCTCGAGTCTCTTGTCGCTGAGTCGGACGACTTCGAGCCGCTCTGCCCGGCGCAGTTTGGAATTTTCTGCTTCCGCGCCAGGCCGGCTTCGATGTCCGGCGCTGATCTTGACGACCTCAATGAGCGGATCAACGCGCGTGTCGTAGCCGGGGGACGCTTTTTGATTTCATCGACTCGCCTGGACGGAAAATTTTCACTGAGAATGTGCACCCTGGGATTTCGCACGACCGACGACGACATACGCGCTCTCTTCGATACAATCGTCGGTGCGCTCGATGCTGAGCGCACCATGGCAACCGCATGACCGCAATCTCGGTCATCATCTCCACGTACAATCGGCCACGTGATCTCGAGCGAGTCCTCTACGGCTACTCCGTTCAGAGCGATCCTGATTTCGAGATGGTAATTGCCGATGATGGCTCTTCCGATGAGACCGCTCAGCTGATTGCGAGGGCTCGCGCGGACATGCGCCTCCGAATCACGCATGTGTGGCACGAACACAAGGGCTTCCGGAAATCCCTGATTCAGAATCGGGCAATTGCAGCAGCGCAGACGGAGTATCTG
>DASROK010000208.1:0-8710 GCA_035646915.1 Gemmatimonadaceae bacterium | reverse complement strand
CATCAGCGACTGATTATCTACGACCACGGTGGTGGGCTCTTCCTTTACCGCCGCGGCGTTCGAGCCGCTCGATGCGCAGGCCGTCGTCCCGAGGCACACAGCGAGCAGCAATGCAAATGCGGTTTTCATTTTTATTCTCCTGTCTTACCACGGTTCATACACTCCGCGCACGTTGCGTTCCATTACCAGCGCTAGATTCATGAATTCTTCGGGGAGCACCGCGTGAGAAGCAAGCTGACGGTCCTCATGGTCACGGCATTCGTGGACATGCTGGGGCTGATAATTGTTTATCCGCTTCTTCCGTTTTACGCGACGCGTCTCGGTGCAAACGCGGCGATGGTCGGCGCCCTTGTCGCAGCATTCTCCGTTGCGCAGCTCATAAGTGCTCCGGCGTGGGGCAAGCTGTCCGACCGGTATGGACGGCGTCCCGCAATCCTTACAGGGCTTCTCGTATCGGCTGTCGCGTACGTGATCTTCGCGTTTGCCGGCACCATCTGGCTGCTCTTTCTTTCGCGAATAATCCAGGGGCTGGGCGGCGGTACGATTGGCGTAGTTCAGGCGTATGTCGCCGACATCAGTCTCGAAAAGGACCGTGCGAAAGCACTGGGATGGTTGTCAGCCGTCACGAGTCTCGGGGCGGTTGTTGGTCCGGCGATTGGATCACTGCTCGTAAAATTCGGCGGACATACCGCGCCCGGTCTTGGCTCGGCTGCGCTGTGTGTGATGGTAAGCGTATTCGCGTGGAAATTTCTTCGTGAATCGCGGACTGATACGCAGCAGTTCGAGGCGATGCAGGCCAGTTCGGGAAGCAGCAGCGGCGCGCTGGCAGCCGTCATCACTCATCCCAATCTTCCGGCATCCAGGCTCATCTGGATTTACGCAGTTGGTATCGGCGCCTTTTATGGAACGACCCCGCTGCTTCCGCTGGTTCTCGCCAGTCGTCTCGGTGTAACTGATCAGAACGTCGGGTATTTCATCATGTACCTCGGCGGAATGGGAGTCATTGTCCGCACTGGAATTCTCGGCAGGCTTATCGAAAAAATTGGCGAACCTCGCGTTGCCCGGCTTGGTCTTGTGCTGCTCGCGCTGGGACTCGCGAGCGTTGCGATGATCACGTCGTATCCGACAATGCTCATTGCACTGACACTGATGCCGGTCGGGACAGCGTTTGTTTTTCCGTGCACTACGGCAATGCTGTCACGCGTGGTCCCCGCGCGTGAGCGCGGGCTTTACATGGGAGTTCAGCACACTTTCGGAGGAGTTTCGCGTGTGGCGTTTCCACTCCTCGCGGGTTACGCGATGGACGTGCTTGGTATGGGGATTCCCTTCGTGTTCGCCGGTGCGATGGTCCTGGCTACGCTGCTGCTGACTTTCTCGATGGAGTCGTATCAGATGCGTGCGTAGTCCGCAATCAGCGCTTGCTTTTCTCGGTTGCCGATGGCCGCAGTGTTCCATGCGCAACCGGTTCTGGCTCGCGCCGCAGAAACAGGAAGTCATAAAGCACGCCGGCTACGATGCCTCCGACTATCGGAGCGCTCCAGTAGATGACCTGCGCTTCGAAGATTCCGCTGGCGACGGCAGGTCCGAATGATCGCGCCGGATTCATCGACCCGCCCGTCAGAGGACCAATGGCAAGGATGTCTGCAGTAACAGTCAATCCGATCGCGAGTCCGCCGATTCTCGGAGCTTTCGGATCGACAGCGGTTCCGAATACGACGAGCACCAGGAAGAATGTCGCAATGAACTCCAGCAGGAACGCCTGGCCTCCGGTTACCTGGAGCGCAATTGCCTGGCCTCCGCCGCGCGTGGCCTCAAACAGGATTGCCGGAAATGTGAACTTCAGAACGTACGCCGCTACGATCGCACCGATGACCTGCGCAACGATATATACGCCGGCCATCAACGGCTCGATGCGCCGCGCCGCCAGAAATCCAAATGTCACGGCGGGATTGAAGTGACCCGAGATGCGCATCAGCGCGCTCACCATCACTGCCAGAATCAATCCATGCGCGAATGCGATCTGCACCAGCCCGGCGGGACTTGCCTGGTCCTTTGCGATCATGATCGCCGCACCGCCAACAAAGACAAGTGCGAACGTACCGATGAACTCCGCCACGAAATGACGCCACGAATCGCGCATTGATTGTGTTCCGTCGATGAAAGTGATTAGACCGGTATCAGATTACCCGGCGCAGCACGAGAGCAGCGTTGATTCCGCCAAAACCGAAGGAATTCGTAAGAACGTGCTCCACTCGCTTTCCTTCTCCTGTTCCCGGCAGAAAGTTAAGGTCGCAGGCTTCATCGGCAACGGAGAGATTCACTGTCGGCGGAAGCCATTCACGCTCGATCGCCAGCGCTGATATCGCCGCTTCGATTGCGCCCGACGCACCGAGAGCGTGACCGTAGTAGCCTTTCGTTCCGCTTACGCTCAACGAGTACGCGCTCTCTCCGAAAACGCTCTTGATCGCTTTCGTTTCGGTTGGATCGTTGAGCGGAGTGGAGCTTCCGTGCGCGTTGATGTAGTCCACTTCGTGGGGCTCCAGATTCGCATCCTTGAGAGCGAGTCTCATCGATCGGGCAGCCTGCGCTCCACCGGGAAGTGGTGCGGTCATGTGATACGCATCATTCGTTGAGCCGTACCCAGCAATTTCAGCATAAATCTTTGCACCCCGAGCCACGGCACGATCGTACTCCTCGAGAATCAGAACTGCGGATCCTTCTCCCATCACGAAGCCATCGCGGTCCTTGTCGAATGGACGCGACGATGTGCCCGGGTCTTCGTTGCGAGTCGACATTGCGCGAATGATCGAGAACGCGCCAAAGCAAAGCGGAGCAAGCGGCGCTTCGGCGCCGCCTGTGATCATCACATCCGCGTATCCATCGCGAATGAGCCGGAATCCTTCACCAATTGCGATTGTGCCGGATGCGCAGCTCATTGCGTTTGTCTGATTCGGTCCGCTCACGCCAAGCTCGATAGCAATGTTGCAGCTCGATGCACCCGCAAACACACAAAGCGCGAGCATCGGATCGACTGACTTGATTCCTTCTCGCAGATACAGATCGAGCTGGCCTTCCGCGAACTGAAGTCCGCCGAGTGCGCTGCCCATTGTCGAGCCAATCTGCTCCCGGTCTTCCTTGCTGAGATCGATGCCTGAGTCAGCGATCGCCATCTGCGCGGCCGCAACCGAGAAGTGGCCGTAACGGTCCAGCCTTTTCGCGCGCTTTTTCTCGAGCCAGTCAGTCGCGGTGAAGTCCTTCACTTCCGCAGCGTTGTGGCTCTTGAAGATCGATGGGTCGAATCGTGTTACCGGTCCGACAGCGGATTTCTCACGCCGCAGTCCATCCCATAACCCTTCGACTGTCGAGCCGATGGGAGTGATCGCGCCAATTCCTGTAATGACAACTCGTCGCTTCAATCAGCTCTCCTCGCCTGCCTCTCCGCAGCTGAAGCCAGTCCGGCAAGCGTGCGCGAAGCGATTCCATGAATGAATACCGGGCCTATGACCACTGTCGCCGCGGGGATTCCAATGAGCGGAAGCGGCGGTCCATCCCAGACGTGAACGATCATCACTTCCGTTCCTCCCGGTACCGAACGGAAAGTCCACTCTACGTCCATTCCCCTGGTGATACCCTCGATATGGCGAAAACGGATCGCCGGTGCGCCATCATCCACCGACATTTCCGACAGCCACCACGTCGGCCAGCCAAGAGGACCGAAGGGTCGATCGGCGGACATCTCGACAATCCCGCCGCCATCGCTCGCCCGTTCCCTGAATCTCACATACCGATAGTGAGAAAGATGCGCAGGCCATTCTTCTACATTTTTCGCCAGGTCGAACATCGTACGCCATGGCGCCTTCACAAGCCGGCGGTCAACCGTCTCCATGGGACGACCCAGCGGCATTGGCCCGAGCTCGAACGGCTCTCTCACTTCTGCTGTCATCAGCTCGGTATCCAGCTTGTCGTCACCCGGAATCCCAGGCGGCGATGAACCTGCGGACGCAAGCCTGTCGCGCGTTCCACCAGATCCGCGAGCTCGCTCGGAAGAAAACCTCTCATCACTGAAACTACACCATCATGGCGGCTGACAGGGTGAAATCCGAGGGGAAAGGACCCCAGCCACAAGCCGGCGGCCGCGATCAGGCTGCGCTTGAGGTCGCTGATCACTACGCACTTCCGCGCGACTCGATTCATCTCCGATATGAAAGCGGCCGCTGATTCTTCGGTGAAGTGGTGAAGAACCTGCGAGGCAAGCACGATGTCTACGCTGCTGTCGCGAAAGGGAAGAGCAAGCGCGTCCCCGCGAAGGACGTGATCGTTTCCGTTTCTCACCCCGGCGACCAGCGGAAGAGACATGTCGATGCCGATGGTGCGCAACGTGATGCTCATCGATTTAGCGAGAGTCACAGCTGATGCGGGTATGTCGCCGCGTCCCGTGCCGACATCGAGCATCGTTGCACTCCCGCTCACTTTGCGGAGTGCAATCTCGAGCTCGGCGAGTGCGGCTCGGCGACCGCCGAAGAGGATGTTCGCGCGCTCGACATCCCTCATCGATCGCCTCATCAGCTCGGGGTCGACAGAGGGATTGTCGAGTATTTCGATTCCGCGGCGTCGTAAAGGCGTGAGCACGGTAGGAATCAGCGCTCGAGCTGCGCGTAGCCTCCCCGATAATACAGCAGCGGCTTCCCCTCGTTCGATACGGCGACTTCGACTTCGCCGACAATCACGTCGTGATCACCAGCCTCGTGCAGCGCGACAACTTCACACTCGAGATAGCCAAGAGTCTCGAGGAGCACCGCCGCGCCATTCTGCCCTTTTTCATAGCCAATGCCCGCGAACCTGTTGGTTCCTCGCTCAGCGAATCGGCGAGCCAGTGCTTCCTGGCCTTCGGAAAGAATGTTCACGATGAAATGCGTCGCTTTTGAGAGCGTGTTGTAAATCGACGCGCTGTGATCGACGCAGATCAGCACAAGGGGTGGATCGAGACTCACCGATGCGAGCGCGCTCACCGTCATGCCTGCATCGCGCCCGCGCTTATCGAGCGCAGTCACGACCGTGACGCCGGTCGCAAACCGGCCAAGCACTGCACGAAATGCACTCTGATCGACGCTCATGCGCGGCCGGATGATGGGAGTAGAAGGCTGAGAAGATAGCCCGGCCTCAGCACTTCGCGCGCGGGAACGAAATCTCCGACGACCCCGACAAGAAGGTCCGCCATGTCACGCCGCTTCGAAAGAACGTTCGCCGCTCGATTGATGATCGGCGGATACGCGATCGCAGTTCCTACAAGGCGCTCCACCATCCACTTGCCGGAAAATTCGCGTCGTCGCGCTTTCTCGTATGAGCGAAGCGCACTTTCTGACTCGCTCGGATTCTCGAGAGCTCTCGCAGCGTGCGCAGCGAGAATCTCTCCGCCGCGAAGCGCCGTGTAGATGCCTTCGCCGGTGAATGGATCGAAAAAGTCTGCAGCGTCTCCGACGAGCGCGGCTCCTTTCACCCAGGCGCGTCGGGCCGATGATGCAAACGGACCGGTTGCTCTCACCGGACCGATACGCGATGCGTGAGCGAACATCGCAGCGAGCACCGGCCGCTCAGCAATCCAGCTTTCCAGGAACTCGGCGCGATCGACAGCAACTTCTGCAGCGCGCGCCACTGGAACCACGACTGCGACGTTGGTGAGTCCGTTTCCAACACTGGCTATTCCGCAATAACCACCGCGCTCGACGTGCATCTCCCCGAATCCCCCGATGCGCTCGACTCCATCATAGTGCGCTACGAGAGCAATGCGTCGAGGCCAGCCAGCGGGACGAATCAATCCAAGCCTTCGTCCGATGACGGAGCGAAGACCATCGGCACCGATTACCAGACTCGCTTGTCGCTTGTCCTGGTTTCCATTTGCGTCGATTGTCGCTACACCGGTAACAGTTCCGTCGGCGCCTCGGATAACGTCGGTAACCCGCACGCCTTCTTCAACGCATGCGCCTGCGTCCCGTGCACGATTCAGCAGAATCGAATCGAGAATCGTACGGCGGATTGCGAGGCCGCGGTCCCGATAACCACGGAATCCGTGATCGGCGGCGAATTCACCATGTATCGTTGCGCCATTTGGTGCATGCACGCGCATTCCCGCGAGCTGCGCAGCGCCACTCTGTTCAATCTCTGAAAGAGCATTCATCGCCTCGAGAATTCGCGATGCCTGTGGGCTCAGGTACTCAGAGCAGGTCTTGTCGCGGGGGAACCTCGCTCTGTCGAGAACCGTGACTTCGAAACCCCGCTGCGCGAGGAAAAACGCCGTCGATGATCCCGATGGTCCGCCGCCAACGACAATTACCATGAAGTGGCCCGCGCGAGACTCTGGAAGATTCCCATGTATTGCCAGTGAGGCTTTGGCAGGCGCATCAGCGACGCAGCTCGAGTGAGCCAGGGTAACAGCGCGGAGCGTGAGTCCGCGGAAAACATGAAACGTGGATGCCGCCGCGCAACTTCCTTGATGCGCGCAACAGCCGCGTCGAATGAGAGAGTCGGGCTGAAATAGAATGCCGGATCGAGAAGACTCTGGTCTTTCGCAATCACGCCTTCAGAGATCGCAATGCGCTGGAGAGTCGTGCCCGGATAAATGCGAACCCCGACAGTGACATAAACAGCGTCACCGCGATTGAGCCGCCATTCCGCAAACTTGAGCGTCTCTTCCAGTGTTCCAGCGTTTTCTCCAGGCCCGCCAATGAGAAAGATCCAGAGCGCGCGAAGACCCATTTTCTCGACACGTTTTGCAACGTCGCGCGCTTTTGCCGCAGTAAATCCCTTCTCAAGGTTTTTCAGAACGGGATCACTGGCGCTTTCCGCTGTAATGCCAAGAGTCCTGAAGCCGGCGTGACGCATTGCAGACAGCAGCTCGTCCGATGCGGAAGCGGGAGTGAAGTTGGTCGTGTCCAGATGCACTCCGAGCTTGCGGCGAATGATCGCTTCGCAAACCTCGAGCGCATGGCCGGGCGGTGAGTTGAATGTGGAGTCGACGAAATCGAACGTCCTGACGCCCGCATCTCGATGGAGCTCCTCGATCTCATCCGCGACGCGTTCGGGATCGCGCACCCGATAACCCCAGCCTTCTACATTTCTGTAAGTACAGTAGACGCACTTGTACACGCATCCGCGCTTGGTCTGTATCGGGACCGTCGCTCCGTGTCTTTCGTATCGGGCAAGATTGATCCATCGATGCAATGACGGGCTCGGCAGCTCGTCGAGAAGAGCGTCTTCACCCGGAGGCGCGAAGTGAACGCAGCCGTCCTCCATTCGCACGAGTCCCGGGATTGAACTCGCACTTTCGCCGCGCGCGAGTGCATCGACGAGCGCGACACTCGCACGCTCGCCGTCACCTGCGACTGCGTAATCGACGCCAAAGCTCCGGAACAGCGCTTCAGGCGCAACGCCAAACGCTGCTCCTCCAGCAATCACTTTCGCAAACGGCGCAGCTGCTCGAACAGCGGAAAAGATTTCCTTTCCTTCGGGAGTGTAGTGTCTGAGAGCAATCGCGTCGCTGTTGTCGATGTTCCGTACCGACACGCCGACAATGCCCGGATTGTGCTGCCTGATTGCGCGCTTGGTCGCAGCCACCGGATCACGCTCGAAGCAAAGATCGAGGAACCGGACGTCGTGTCCCGCAGCATGCAGCGCCGATGCAACGCACGCTAATCCGTTCGGCACCACCGGATACGGCTGGCGCTCGCGATTAGCGCTGATCAGGAGAACGCGGGCAGACGGCGAATCAGTCATGACGCGATGAGGTATCCGAGAAATGCACCGGTGAGAGAGCAGAAGAAATTGACGAGATCGTTCCGAATCCAGTTAAAGCCACCAGCACTTAGTGTAGTCGTACCGCACCCATGAACTGCCCGTTCCGTGCCGACGCCGCAGGCCGCACACCATCTGCGGCCCTGGACCGTTGCGCCGAGGAATGAATCGACAAGCGATCCTCCAAGTCCACCAACCAGTGCAGCAATCGAAGCACTCGATGGCCAGTCGAGCAGAGCCGCTGCAATCGCGATGAACGCGGAGCCGGCGAACGATCCTGCAAGTCCAGCTAGGGTCACGCCTCCGGAAGTTCCCGGCGGCACATGCTGCATCGAAACAATCGATCGCGGCATCTGCCGCGACAGCAACCCGATTTCCGTCGCCCAGGTATCTGCCGCAGACGCCGCGATAGCCCCTGCGCCGGCACCCAGGAACGCTGGCGAGTGAGTCACCGTCGATGCAACGGCGAGCACGGTGAATACACCGCCGTTCGCGGCGACCTGCCACATATCACGGTCGCCGCCCTTCTCGACAATGTCTCCGGCTCGCTCGCGCTTTGCATCAGTGTGAAATCGGGAGAGCAGTGTCGAGCTCACATAGAAAGCGAGGAGCATGACGAGCCATGTCCAGCCTGCCGCAAGGCACGCAGTACCGGCAGCGAGCGCGGCGGCCGTTCCAGTCGCCGACAGGCCTCTGATTCTCACCCGCGCGAAGATTGCAATAAGTTTCACCGCTGCCGGCAGATGCCGGTGACATCAGATTCAACCAGACAAATGTCCCGGACAGTCCACGCGCGCGTTCCTCTCAGTCTTCTCGAAGCGATACGGCGAATAGATACCCCGCCCGATCAAACTGACACGGAATATGTTCCGGAGCTCCTGAACAAGCGACTTGGCCTGAGCGACACCGTGTACACACAAAT
>DASROK010000207.1:0-2835 GCA_035646915.1 Gemmatimonadaceae bacterium | reverse complement strand
ATCCAATCGTATCCCTTCTCTTCCAGCTCCAGTGCAAGCTCCTTTCCACCTGATTTCACGATTCGGCCGTTCGCGAGAACGTGAACGAAATCAGGAACGATGTAGTTCAGGAGCCGCTGATAGTGCGTGACGACAATGGTCGCGTTGTCGCTGCGACGCAGTGAATTCACGCCATGCGCGACAACCTTGAGCGCATCGATGTCGAGGCCGGAGTCTGTTTCGTCGAGAATCGCGAGGCGCGGTTCGAGCACGGCCATCTGCAGAATTTCGTTCCGCTTCTTCTCTCCGCCCGAGAAACCGGTGTTAACCGAGCGATTCATCATTGCCGGATCGACGTCGACGAGCTTCGTCTTTTCTTCCATCAGATCGAGAAACTCGAGCGGATCGAGCTCCTCCATTCCCTTGGCTTTGCGGATTTCGTTGTACGCGCTGCGAAGGAAATACGCGTTGGTTACGCCGGGAATCTCGATGGGATACTGAAACGCGAGAAAGATTCCTTCCTGGGCTCTGACTTCAGGATCCATTTCCAGGAGGTTTCTGCCGTCGTAGAGGACTTCGCCCTCAGTTACTTCATAGCTGGGATGACCGGCGAGGACCTGCGCCAGCGTCGATTTTCCCGAGCCGTTGGGACCCATCACGGCATGAACCTCACCTGCGTTAACTGTGAGGCTGATTCCTTTCAGTATTTCTTTCTCGCCGATTCCGGCGTGGAGGTTCTTGATATCTAGCAAAGTTCCGTTTCTCTAATTGAAAGACTTAAGAATTCTGAATGCTGAATGCTGACTTTCTCTGTGTCTCTGCTACCTCGGAGAGGCTCAGCCTACGGAGCCTTCAAGGGTGATCCCCAGTAACTGCTGAGCCTCGACCGCAAACTCCATCGGCAATTCCTGAAAAACTTCGCGGCAGAACCCCGAAACGATCATCGAAACAGCATGCTCAGCAGAGAGTCCGCGTTGCTTGCAGTAGAAGATCTGATCCTCCCCGATCTTCGATGTCGATGCCTCATGCTCCAAAGTCGCGGTGTTGTTCTGGACTTCGATGTACGGAAAAGTGTGCGCACCGCACTCGTTTCCAATCAGCATCGAATCGCACTGCGTGTAGTTCCGCGCTCCCGTCGCACGCGGAAGAATCTTCACCTGACCACGATACGAATTGTTTCCCTTTCCAGCCGAGATTCCCTTCGAGACGATGTTCGACTTCGTGTTCTTTCCGATGTGAATCATCTTCGTGCCGGTGTCAGCCTGCTGATGGTTGTTCACCACCGCCACGCTATAGAACTCTCCAACCGCGTTGTCGCCCTGAAGCAGAACGCTGGGATACTTCCACGTGATCGCTGATCCAGTCTCGACCTGCGTCCACGAAATCTTCGAATTGACTCCCGCAGCTTTCCCGCGCTTCGTCACGAAGTTGTAGATGCCGCCCTTTCCTTCCGCATCACCGGCATACCAGTTCTGGACCGTCGAGTACTTCACAGTGGCATTGTCCAATGCAATCAACTCGACAACAGCAGCATGAAGCTGATTGGTATCACGACGCGGCGCAGTGCATCCCTCGAGATAGCTGACTGATGCGCCTTCATCGGCGATGATCAGCGTTCTCTCGAACTGACCAGTGTCAGCGCTGTTGATCCGGAAATAAGTCGACAGCTCCATCGGACACTTGACGCCCTTGGGCACATAGCAGAACGATCCGTCACTGAACACAGCCGCGTTCAATGCCGCAAAGAAATTGTCGCTGTGCGGAACAACGGTGCCGAGGTAGCGCTCGACGAGCTCGGGATGATTCTGGACAGCTTCGCCGAACGAACAGAAGATGATCCCGTACTTGGCGAGCTCATCCTTCATTGTCGTACCAACCGAGACCGAGTCGAAAATCGCATCGACCGCCACGCCAGCGAGCTTTTTCTGTTCGGTCAGAGAAATACCAAGCTTGTCGTACACCCGGAGCAGCTCGGGATCGACCTCATCGAGGCTCTGAAGCGGCTTAACCGACTTCGGGGCCGAGTAGTAGATGATGTCCTGGTAGTCGATTGGCTCGTAGTGAAGGTTGCCCCAGTGCGGCTCCTTCATTGTGAGCCAGCGGCGATAGGCTTTGAGCCGCCACTCGAGCATGAACTCCGGCTCGTTCTTCTTGGACGAGATGAGACGGATGACATCTTCGCTGAGACCGCGCGGAATAGTGTCGGTCTCGACGTCGGTCACGAAGCCGTAGGGATACTCCTTATTTACGAGTGATTCAATTGCGGTGGACATCCCCTAACTCCTTGGCATTACAGAACTTCCTGACATAGATTGAATCCTAAGTAAAATTGTCGGGATAGTCAACGAAACGGACTGCATGGCGGACTCCAGTGACTTCGAAAACGTGGCTTCAGTCGGCGAAATACCAGACGAGGGGACGCTCGCCGTGGTGCGCTCGGACGGGAAGCGGATCTGCCTCATCAAGTCGCAGGGCCGGATCTCAGCCGTCCACGACAATTGCACTCACCAGGACTTCGAGATGAACCTGGGAGAAGTCCTTCCGGACGGCACGATCCAGTGCGCGTGGCACGGCGCCCGGTTCGACTGCATGACCGGCGAGGTGCGCCAGGGTCCGGCGACCGAACCGCTTCCGGTTTACGAAATCCGGATCGAAGGCGATCGAGTGATGGTAGGAGGGACAAAACGATGAACGTCAAAGCCGACTTCCCCATCTTCACCAACAACCCCGGGCTTCATTACCTCGACTCGGCCGCAACTTCCCAGAAGCCAGAGTCCGTGATCGATGCGGTTGTCGATTTCTACGAGAATTCGAACGCCAATCCGCATCGCGGCGCGTATGCATTGTCGGTAGAGG
>DASROK010000206.1:0-2482 GCA_035646915.1 Gemmatimonadaceae bacterium | reverse complement strand
CTATAGTAGCCCTCGTGCCCGTAGCCGTACACGTTGGGCGGATTGCTCGACATCCCACGAATGCGGTCATCATCAGGGTCAGCATCGGCGAATTCCCAGTGCTCGACCTTGTTCACCGCCGTTCCGCCAATCTTCGCGGTCCCCTTTTCGCCGAGGAGGGTGATCGAGCCTTCCATGTTCTTCGGGTAAGTGAGCATAGTGACCTCGATCACGCCCAGGGCGCCGGAACGGAATCTCAGAACAGCCACTCCCGTATCTTCCGTTTCGATCTTTCGCGCAAGCGTCGCGGTTTTCGCCATGACACTTTCAACCGGACCCATCAGCCACTGTATCAGGTCCACATAATGTGAAGCCTGATTCATGAACGCTCCGCCGTCGAACTCCCACGTTCCGCGCCACGAAGCCTGATCGTAGTAATCCTGCGGACGCGCCCAGAAAACGGTGCAGCTCGCCATGTAAAGTCTTCCAAAGCGGCCGGTCTCAACTGCCTTCTTGAGCATTTTCACCGGTTCGTTCAGGCGGTTCTGCTTCACCACGAACAGGTGCACGTGATTCTTGTCGCAAGCCTGCACGAGCTCGTCCGCGGCCCTGAGCGAAATGGCCATTGGCTTTTCGGTGACTACGTGCCTTCCAGAGTTCGCGGCAAGAACTCCCTGCACTGGATGAAGACCGGAAGGAGTACAAATGCTCACAATGTCGGACTCGACGTCATCGAGCATTTTCTCGTACGACGTGAACCATGGGATTCCGAGCGGCTCCGCAACGGATTTCGCACGCTCAGCATCTTCATCAGATGCAGCAACGAGCTCGAGTCCGTCGACGCGCGAGATCGCATCGACATGATTCCTGCTGATGCGCCCGCAGCCCACCAGCGAGATTCGGAAATTCCTGTTGTCGCTCAAGCGCTGCTCACGCGCTGGACAGTGCCATCTCGATTCTCATACTTCGAGCCGCAGGCTTTGCATGTTCCCGTTCCGCTGTCGGGCAGCCGTTCCCCACACTCGCACATCCAGCCAATCCTCTTTCCGGGCACACCCACAATCAAAGCGTATGCAGGGACGTTGGTCGTCACCACGCTGCCGGCGCCGATGAACGAATATTCGCCGAGCGTCACGCCGCAGACTATCGTCGCATTCGCTCCAATGCTCGCGCCCTTCTTTACGAGCGTGCGCTTGTACTCATCCTTCCGCGGAACGTGACTGCGCGGATTGATGACATTCGTGAACACCATCGACGGGCCGCAGAACACGTCATCCTCGAGCGTCACCGCATCGTAGACTGAAACGTTGTTCTGGATCTTCACATTGTTTCCAATCACAACGTCGTTCATGACGACGACATTCTGTCCGAGCGAGCATTTCTCGCCGATCACGGCGCCGCTGTTTACGTGGGAGAAATGCCAGATGCGGGTGCCTGCGCCGACTGTCGCGCCTTCATCGACGTACGCCGATTCGTGGATGAACCGTTCGCTCAAGCGCTGACTCCTGCCTCGAGCAGCGAATGCCACTCCTGAATCGATCTTACAGACGGCGCACGCGAGCGCATGGAAAGAATTGCATCGCACGCTGCATTCGCTGCAGAAAGCGTCGTTGTATACGCGACGTTGTGAGCGATCGCTGCCTGCCGAAGTGTATAGTCGTCCTGCTGCGCGTGTTTTCCGAACGGAGTATTGATAAGCATCTGAACTTCGCCGTTCAGTATGAGGTCTATTCCGTGCGGACGTCCTTCATGCACCTTGAACACCTTGGTGACAGGAATGCCGCGGCCGCGCAAATGTCGCGCTGTGCCCTCGGTTCCCAGGAGCTTGAACCCCATCTCGTGGAATCGGCGGGCAATCGGAGTCACAGCCGCTTTGTCAAAATCATTCACAGTGAGGAGAATGGTTCCCTTTTCCGGTAGCCTGTTGTCCGCGGAAAGCTGAGCCTTCGCAAAGGCAGTCCCGAACGACTCGGCAACTCCCATCACTTCGCCTGTCGAGCGCATCTCGGGTCCAAGTATCGGATCGAACTCACGGAACTTCGTGAACGGAAATACCGCTTCCTTCACGGAGATGTAACTCGGCACGATCTCCTCGGTGAATCCCAGATCCTCGAGTTTTTCGCCGAGCATTGTCCGGGCAGCGAGGGCAGCGAGCGATACGCCGATTGCCTTGGAGACGAACGGCACCGTACGGCTTCCGCGAGGATTCACCTCGAGAACGTAGACCGTTCCATCCTTGACCGCATACTGAACGTTGATCAAGCCGACAACGCCAAGCGCTTTCGCGAACGCAACGGTGTGCTCGCGCATCTTCGCCAGATCTTTCTCCCCGATGAGATAGGGAGGAAGAACACATGCAGAATCGCCGGAGTGAATTCCGGCATCCTCGATGTGCTGCATGATTCCGCCGATTACGACCTGCTCTCCGTCGGAGAGCGCATCGACGTCGGCTTCGTACGCATCCTCGAGAAATCTGTCGATGAGAACCGGCCGATCTTCGGAG
>DASROK010000205.1:0-16677 GCA_035646915.1 Gemmatimonadaceae bacterium | reverse complement strand
AGTTGTGACCGGACTTCCCCGATCTTGGCCGACTGCTCCGGCGTCGATACAAAAATCGCAACAGATCCGGAATCCTTGAGGATGTACGCAATCTGGTCCGCTGGCAGAGTCGGATAAATCGGAACGTCAGTGACTCCGCTGGTTAGACACGCATAGTCGGAGATTGCCCACTCGGGCCGGTTCTCCGAGAGAATCGCGACCCTGTCGCCCGGCTTTACGCCCAGTGTGCTGAGGCCGATTGCTGCATGCAGCACACGCCGCTCGATCTCGCGATGGCTGACCGGCGAATACACTCCGCCGCGCTTGTACTGAAGCGCGTCAGGCTTGTCGTATTTTTCGATCGCCTTGAAAAACATCGCGTTGATGGTGCCGGGCGGAGGAGCCGGACCGCCCGAGACGTACGGATTCGTCTGCGACGCGACTGCGGTCGATGTCATTTGGGCTTCACCTTGAGCACGAGCCGCACTGGACTGCCTCTGACATTCACACCGCGATACTTCACGAAGGCTTGCACGATTACCGAATCGGTCAGACTGGTAAGCCGCTCAACATCGAGCTTGATCTTCCTTCCGCCAATTCCAGTCGCACTCGTCGTATCGAGTGAAGACCGCCCACCGTTGTCAGCCACAAGGTGTGCGAGAGCTGTATCACCGGGGCTGACTACCTGAAAGCTGACAAGCCATTGCCCAACTGCACTGTCAGTCGGCACGCGGGGACTGAATGTCAGCACTTTGACGCTCAGCTCAGGAGAGATGTTGACGCTGTCGACGAGTGAGTACGCAAGCGAATCGCGGGCATTCGATCCGACAACACTGTCAGGCTTTTGCGTGACAGCGACAAGAACGTTGCCGCTCAATCCACCGAGCGTGGCGACTATTCTCGCGGAGGGACGCACACTGTCACCACGGACGATTCCCGTGAGGCTGTCAACGCGAATTCCGCGATCGAGAGCGCGGAATATTACCAGCGGAGACTCGACTTCGGCCCCTGAATAGTTGAATGCCGTGAGCGAGATTCCCCTCACCACACCAAGCGTATCGCGCAGCGAGTCGCCAACAACCACACTCGGCGACGGTAAAGGATCGATCTGAAACGAGAGCACGTCGCTGGCGCCGCTGGGAATTTCAGTGCACGCAGCGAGCAGGATCGCTCCCGCGATCACCGTGAGCGGAATCGCAGCTCCGCTCCGGCTCAAAGGAACCTGTCCGCCAGCTGTGTCGCGAGGTTGATGTACGCCTGCGACGCAGCGTCAGCCGGGCTTCTCAGAACCACAGGTTGTCCAGCCGCAAACGCGTCTGCCGTTGCGATGGTGCGGGGAATCACTGTAGGAAAAACAATGTTGCTCGGCAGGTGACGTCTCACGTAATCCACCACGCGCTCGCTCGCCGGATTACCGGGCTCGAACATCGTCATCAGGATTCCATCGAGGGTGAGCTGAGCATTGAACGACGCAATGTCCTGGATTCCTCGAAGAATCTGCGGCGTAGTCTGCAGCGCAAGAGGCTCGCACTGCAGCGGAACAATCACGTGCTGGCTCGCTTCAAGAACCTTGCGCGTAATCGGCCCTAATCCGGGAGGCGAATCGACAACGACTACATGGCAGCGCGCACGCGCTGTTGCAAGAAGCTCGGGAAGAATGTCGGTCTCGCTGATGAGCTGCTGATACACCGCATGATCCGCCTCGTCGGTCACTGAGCCGGCAAGTATGACGCGCAGCCAGGGCAGGGCAGTCGGAAGAATGACGTCGCGAAGCGACCTGACACCGTTCAGATAATCAGCGAATCCCGCACCGTCGTGATCACGGCGAAGCCCGACGCCATATCTCACCGAGCCCTGCGGGTCGACGTCCACAATCAGGGTCTTGAGCCCGCGACGTGCGAATGCGGCCGCGAGATTCACGGCCGTTGTAGTCTTGCCTACTCCTCCTTTCTGGCTGACGATTGCAAGCACATCCCCCATCTACTCGGTTACCTCGGGGTATTCGTCGGTCTTGAGATCGTCCTGCACCGGTACATCGTCGGGGTTTCTGAGCCGCTCCAGCGTCTCGCGCGCGTGACGAATCCAGCGATCCGCCTCCGCACTCGGCGCCGGTGGATCCATGAGGAACGATTCGAGGTGGAATGCGGCGTTTTCGGTCTCGCCCCGCCTCAAAAGGAGAAAAGCCAGACCGTAATGAGCCCCTGAGAGCTTTGGCTGGATCTCGAGCGCACGGCGATAACATCTGATTGCTTCGCTCGTGCGGCCTGTGCGCGAATAGGCAATCGCCATGTTCTGCAGAACACGGTGATTGGTGGGCTGATCCCTGAGAGCGAGAGCATAAGACGTCAGCGCAGCCTCGTAATCGCCCTGACGCTCGAGCGCCAGCCCCTCACTCAGATAATCGAGGCGCTTCTGCTCGTTTTTTGACTTCCCGCCGCTGAAGCGACTCCAGAATGACATCGAACCGAATCTACCGACGAGATACCTCTCGGGCTAGCTTCAAAGTGCCATGTCACCACGCAGACAAACCGTCGATCCTTCACAGGGAGTTCTGCATGTGGAGTGGCCACTTTTTGGCGAGCTGTCGCGCGCGCTCGCCCTCAAAGTTTCGCGCAGCTACGATCCGGAAGTCGTCGTCGGCGTCGCCACCGCCGGGGTCATACCCGGCGCCGTTGTAGCCGCCATGCTCGGCAAGGAATTCCACTCGATTGTAATAAGCCGCCGGTATCGCTCCGATGGTCCTCGCGATACGCCCGCAGTGTTCAGCGCTGCGCCGACAGACGTGCGCGACAGGCGCGTGCTTATTGTCGACGAGACCTGCGACTCAGGCGAGACAATGCGGCTCGCTGTAGCGGCAATCATCAACGCCGGCGCAACAGAAGTTCGCACTGCCGTTGGATTCAAAACGGGCTCGTACGAGCCGGACTTTCACGCGCTCGCCACTGAAAGCACGATCATCCTGCCATGGGACCGCGAAGTGATAGTCGACGGCGAGCTCGCCGCGAACCCGCTCTACTCTGAAGCGCTCGAAGAACCCTGATTCAGCGATTCCCACCTATCCTGCATCACGTCATTGTTTCCCAGGACGAACCGGCAGCGGCCTTCCTCGGAGCACTCGGTCTCCATCACTGAGACTGGATAACCCGCGACTTTTCCAAAGAACGCGGCAAGCAAGCCGGTCGTGATGTGACATCCGGCTGCCTGGTCATTCGATCCAGCGCTTTCCCAGCAGTTCTCGACGTCGACAATCGCAATGCCTTCTGACTCATCGTGTGAGAAAGTCAGCTCGCCCCATCCGGCATTGCGAAAAAACTCACCGACCCTGTCGCCAAACTCTGTCAAGGCGAGATCGGCCGTGACATTTCCATCGCCCGTCTCATCGAGCCAATTCTCGAACGCATCGTAAACCGATTCGCCGCCCGCATAGCCGGCTTCGCGGAGTCCATTGACAGCCGAATCATTCGCGCCACCAGCGAGCGCCTGCGAGCGCAGCTCGCGCAATGTGGGAATTGCAACACCGACGAGTTTGATTGCTGTCGCGTTAGTCATCTCTCTCCAACCGGTAGCCGGTACCGCAGTTCTGGTTCTGATTCACGCTATTGGGACGCTACTAGCCAATGCGACGCAACAGCTCGGCCTCATCGATAATCTCAATTCCCAGAGACTTCGCTTTGTCCAGCTTGCTGCCTGCCTCTTCGCCGGCAACGAGAAAGCTAGTCGCTTTCGAAACCGAGTTCGTCACTCGTCCACCCGCCTGTTCAACCGCCTCGGTGGCTTTGGTTCTCGACAGGTTGGGAAGCGTGCCGGTAATCACCACCGTTTTTCCCGCGAGCGCTCCTCCGGCCGTTACCTGTCGCGGCTCGGTGAAGTTGACGCCTGAAGACCGAAGCTTTTCTATCAGCCGCTTCGCTCCGCGATCCGAGAACCAGGAGACAACTCCGTCGGCAATAATATCGCCGACTCCTCGAACTGCTCCGATCTCTTCCTTCGTTGCGTGCGCGAGATCGTCGAGGTTTCCGAAATGCCGCGCCAGCAGCTGCGCAGCGATTGCGCCAACGTGCCGAATTCCGAGTGCAGTCAAAAGACGCGACAGCGGCTGCGACTTTGACGCTTCGATCGCCGCAAGCAGCGCATCAGTTCCTTTGTCAGCATAGCCTTCGAGATCGAGCAGCTGGTTGCGCTTCAGTCGGTACAGATCCGCAGCATCGTGAACGAGCCCTGCATCGATCAGCTGTTCGATTCTCGAATAGGACAGACCGCGAATGTCCATCGCGCCTCTCGACGCGAAATGAACCAGCGCCTCGAGCTGTCGTCCGGGACAGGCGACATTCGGACAGTAGATCGCGACCTCTTCCTCGTCGCGCACAGCGGGAGTGCCGCACGAGGGACACTTCGACGGCATGCGCCACTTTCTTCCGCGCGGCTCACTCTTTTCCGGAACTGATGCGATGATCTGTGGAATGACTTCACCCGCGCGCTTGACCTGCACAATATCGCCTATGCGAAGATCCTTCTGCCTGATGAGATCTTCATTGTGAAGCGTCGCGAGCTTCACCACGACGCCACCAATTTCAACGGGCTCCAGCATCGCGTATGGATTCAGTGCGCCTGTGCGTCCGACATTCACGCGGATATCCAGCAGCTTTGTCTCCGCGATATCGGGCGCGAACTTGCGCGCAATCGCCCACCGCGGCTCTCGTCCGCCAACCACACCGAGCTCTTCCTGGAGTGCGAGGCTGTCGATTTTCACTACGCCGCCATCGATCGCAAAATTAAGCGTGCCTCTCACGGTATGCTCGACCTTGTGGGCCCAGTCGAATACATCGTCGAGTTTCATGCATCGCGCTCGATGGGGCGCAACCGGTATGCCCCATTCAGCGAGCTGTTCCAGCAGCTCCCATTGTGTCCGGAATGAAAGCAGTGAAGAGTCCTCGCTGGCCACGGAATATCCGTAGAACCTGAGCGGCCGTTTTGCGGTGATTGAAGGGTCGAGCTGTCTCAATGCGCCGGCCGCGGCGTTTCGCGGATTTGCGAACACCGGCTCGCCGTCCTGCACGCGCTGTTCGTTCATCCGCTCGAAGCGATCGAACGGCATGTATATCTCGCCGCGGATTTCAATTTTTCCTTTTGGCGGATTCCCGAGAAGTCGCAGCGGAACGTCTCGAACAGTGCGGAGATTTTCCGTCACTACCTCTCCGATCGATCCGTTGCCTCTCGTCGCCCCTCGACTGAACACACCGTTTTCATACGTAAGACTCACAGCTGCGCCATCGATCTTGAGCTCGACAGTATATCCCGACTTGTCGATGTCGTTTCCTGCGAGCCGGATGATGCGGTCCTGCCATGCGCTCAGCTCATTGTCGTCGAACGCATTGCCGAGGGACAGCATTGGAACGAGGTGTTCGTGCTTGGAGAGCGCGCTTTGTGGCGCAGCGCCGACTCTCACCGTGGGAGAGTCAGGAGATCTCAGCGATGGATCAGAGGTTTCGAGGTCCTGGAGCTCTCGAAAGAGGGAATCGTATTCGCGGTCCGAAATTGCTGGTGCGTCGAGTACGTAGTACTCGTGAGCTGCGCGATTAAGGATGTCCCTCAGCTGCGACGCGCGTGTTCGCGGATCCGTTGCTCGAGCTTCTTGAGTTTTTTTCGGCATCCGCGTCGTCTTCCGGCTTCGTGTGTTCGTTGAACTCCGGGCTGTCGAAGCGCACGACTCTGTTGCGCCCCATTTCCTTGGCCACATACAGTGCATCATCAGCGGCTTTGAGCATGCCCTCCCGCCCCTGAATTCTGGGGTGGGGCCATGAAGCGACGCCCAGGCTCACTGTCCGCTTCAGCGTTCCGCCTTCGAACGAAAATGTATTGTCCTCTACTCGCTGCCGCACCCGTTCTGCGAACGTGACAGCGGAATCGAGCACGGTTCCCGGCAGGAGCAGGAGAAATTCCTCGCCGCCATATCGTCCCACGCGATCGATTTCCCGAGCCGCGTCCTTCAGGATTTCCGCAAACTGTTTGAGCACTGCATCGCCCGCCGCGTGACCATAAGTGTCGTTCACTTTCTTGAAGTGATCGATGTCGCACATCACGCATGCGATTGGCTCATGCAGTCTCAGCGAGTGTTCGAACATCTCGTGAAGCCGCTGTTCCAGAGCCCTGCGATTATCAACGCCCGTGAGCCCGTCGGTCATCGAGATGTGAAGGAGCTTGTCGTTCATCTGTGACAGCTCTTTCTCCCGATCTGCCACCTCCTGCTGCAGTTTCTTGATTCTGAGGAGCGACCTCACTCTGGCTTCCAGCTCCTGAAAGTTGATGGGCTTGGTCACATAATCATCGGCTCCTGCCTCAAGGCCAGCGACCATTCGCTCGGTCGAATCGAGCGCTGTCTGCATGATCACAGGAATGAACGGAAGATTACGATCAGCCTTTAGCCGTTTTACAACCTCCAGCCCATCCATATCGGGCATCATCACATCCAGGAGTATCAGGTCCGGACACCACCGGCTAACCGTGTCCAGGGCCTCCTGGCCATTGGTCGCGCCCTCGACCTCATAACCCCGAGCTTCGAGGCGAGCCCGCAAAACTTCTATGTTGTCTTCATGATCGTCGACAACAAGGATCCTTTTTTTTGTTGTGGAATCGTTCCCTTGTTCAATGACCATTATTTCGGCCAAGGAAGCGCTGTACTTCGGCGACGACGGCGCGGGGTTCGCAGGGTTTGGCGAGATATCCGTCGCAGCCGACTTCGAAGGCCTTCTCGCGGTCTGATGCGAGGGCGTGTGCGGTCAATGCAATTATCGGGATGTGCCTGGTCTGCGGGTCGTGTTTCAGGACCTGGGTTGCCTCCCATCCATCGATGATCGGGATCGATATGTCCATCAGGATGAGATCCGGCTTGGATGACCGGGCTTTGGATATCCCTTCCTCCCCGTTCCAGGCCTCAGTCACCTCGTAGCCGAAGTGCTTGAGAATGGTGGAGTAAACGATACGATTGTCTTCATTATCCTCAACAAGCAGAATCATCTTACCAGACTCGCTCATTTTACCTCGCATGGGTATTGCAATCGATCCCATGCAAGCAAATATCTTACCACCCCCTATTGGACTTGTAACGGATGAGTGCTGCCAGCAATGCCGAGGGTGCTCGGGGGCCTGCCCGGAAACCTCGCGGCAAGGCATACCGGAATGTGCCTGATACCCATTCCACCGGGATGCTGGGGGTGGGGATGATCATCGGGGCTGTCCTTGGGGCAGGGGTTGCTCTTCTTGTTGCTCCTCAGGCAGGGTGGGAGACCCGCCGCAGTTTGAGGCGCCGGGCGGAGGTTATCACGAGTGGTGATGGTGCCTGGACCAAGCTTGGTCGTGAGCTGAGGAAAGCGGCGCGCGCCAAGCGGAAATCGCTCGAGGCAGAGCAGAAGAGGAACGAGATCGAGGCCAAGAGGGCCGCCGCGGGGGTTCCTGTCGTCTAGTCCTAAGTTTTTCTAAGTGCCGCGCGAGCCTCTTCCTTATAAGAACGGTCATTCACATCCGTAGACGGAAGGGTCAACACCTTTTCGAACTCCCGCCGCGCATCCGCGTCGCGTTTGACGTCGCGGTAGACATAGCCGAGATCGAGATGATGCACTACGCGCTCTGGCTCCGAGGCAACTGAGGCTTCCATGTAACGGACTGCCTCGTTCCACGAGGCGGTGCCGAAGATTTTTCCTCCGAGAAAATTCTTTGCGATCATGCGCGTGAATCCCGAAAGCCGCATGACTTCCGCGTTCCACATTCCCATGACGTGAAGGCAGCCAGCGTGCGTAGGCTCTATTCGCAGACATTCGAGTGCCTGGGTGCGAATCTCGGTTGCGTATTTGATTCTGCCTTTCGGGCTTTGTGAGAGCGCGGTTTTTCCGAGGGCGCGGGCGAGTGAGAAGTGGCCGTCGGCGCCGCCGGGGTTCAGGCTTACGGCCTTTCGCGCATATTGTTCACCGCTCGTGAACAGGGCGGCTCTCCGGTCTGTCGCGTAGGAGCCCACGTCGATGGCCGACCGCGACGCTTTCCAGAAAGCTTCGTAGCTCGACGGATCGAGCTTTGACGCTGCTTCGTAATGTGCGAGAGCTTCCGGCGCTTTCATCGTAGCGTAGTCCCGATCGCCAAGCGCGATATGCTCCTGAGCGGTCTGTGCATGAAGACTGGTGCTCAGAATTGTCGACAACAGCGCTATTTTGTGTAGTCGCATCATGGTCCTTGTCAGCATTCAGCATTCAGCATTCAGATATGCTCTCTACACTTGAAGTGAAGTAATGATCGTCCCCCGTCTCATCGAGCGGAAGCGCGAAGGCGGAAGCCTCGAGGAAGCCGAGTGGCACGAGCTCATCCGCGCTTATGCTGCCGGCAAGGTGCCGGATTACCAGATGTCCGCCCTTCTAATGGCGATTTTCTTTCGCGGGCTCGACCGCTCGGAGACCAACGCGCTGACAGATGCGATGATAGAGAGCGGCGGGATGCTCGAGCTTTCCCATCTGTCAGAGGCGCGGATCGACAAGCATTCCACCGGGGGTGTCGGCGACAAGGTTTCGCTTGTTCTCGCGCCGTTGATTGCATCGCTTGGAGTAGCGGTTCCGATGATGTCAGGGCGGGGGCTTGGTCACACAGGCGGAACCCTCGACAAGCTTGAGTCCATCCCCGGTTTCCGGACTGATCTTTCATTGAAGGATGCAGCAAAGCAGGTCGAACGCATCGGGTGCGCTCTCATCGGTCAGACAAAGGAAATTGCGCCCGCCGATCGAAAGCTTTATGCGCTGCGCGATGCTACAGCGACCGTGGAAGTGATTCCCCTCATTGCCGCGAGCATCATGAGCAAGAAGCTCGCGGAGGGTTTGACCGGCCTCGTGCTCGACGTAAAGCAAGGCTCGGGTTCATTCATGCCTGATCCTGATCGTGCCCAGAAGCTCGCACGCGCGATGATTCAGCTTGGCGAGGATCGCGGTACGCCGGTTGTCGCACTTGTTACGGCAATGGACCGCCCGTTGGGTTGTGCGTGTGGCAATGCTCTCGAGGTGAAGGAATCGATCGATGCATTGCGCGGTCACGGACCGGATGATCTGATGGCGGTTACCTACGCCCTTGGCGCCGAGATGCTGATGCTCGCTAAGGTTGCAGCGAACGCTGGTGAAGCGTGGCGAATGATGCGTGACGCTGTTGAATCAGGAAAAGCGCTTCAAAAGTTCGGCGAGATCATCGAGGCACAGGGTGGCGACGCGCGGATAATCGAGAACCACGACATTCTTCCTTCTGCTCCCTTGAAGGCTGATTACGTCGCTGGAAAGGACGCCGTCGTGCAGGAGGTCGCCCCGCGAACTTTAGGGCATGGGGTGATTGCGCTTCGGGGCGGCCGCCGCACAATGGACGACAGGATCGATCCTTCTGTCGGATTCGTCATTAGTGCGAAGCCTGGCGACAGGGTCACGCGAGGCCAGACGCTCGCGACGATTCACGCCCTCGACGAAAAGGGAATCAAGGAAGGAAAACGCGCGCTGGATGATGCGATAAGACTTCGTGACGAAGCACAGGAGCCGCTTCCGCTCATCTCAGTGAAGATCACCAGCGAAGGCACCACGAAGTGGGAGAGCCCAGCAGTTTGACGGCTCGTGTGGCGGTGCTGCGCCGCTGGAAAGGAAAGAGTTCGATTGAAGAGATTCTGTCGCGTGCGGGATACGAGGTCACATCGACCAACGACGATGGTTTTCAGCCTTCGCGTGCCGATGTGATCTGGGCGCAGGGTAACATCAACTGGTATCCGCGCGCGCGAGCATTGCTGAACCGGCTCGGACACGCTGCAAGACCTGACGTGATGATCTGGCACACCGAGCCGCTGCCATTCCCGCGCAATTCCGGATTCCCGCATCCGTCTCTCTCGCTTCGTGAAATCGCCAAGATCCTCGTTCGGGATCAGCGCGCTACCGATGCATACACGAATTATTTCCGGCTGAAGGAAATGCATCGTCGCGGCCTGCTCGATCTTTGCGCTGTCAGCTCGCGTTCACGGCAGACATTCCTGGCGGAGAAGGGAATACCTTCGCATTTTGTCCCGCTTGGTTCCCATGCAGGCCTTGGCACCCGCTTGAATCTCGAGCGCGACATCGACGTCCTCTTCATCGGAACGCTCGACGACTCCCGCCACCGTTCAGTAATAAAGTTCCTTCGTGACAAAGGCATTGCGGTCAAAGCAATGGGAAGCTGGAAACCCGGTCCAACGTGGGGCGATGCGCGCACAGAGCTCATCAATCGCGCAAAGATATTTCTCAACATTCAACGGCATTCAGGCCAGTACTCCGGATACCGCATGCTGCTGGGAATGGCGAACGGGGCGATGATATTGTCCGAACCCGTGCATGACCCCTTCCCATACCAGCCCGGCGTGCACTATGTAGAAACTACGCTCGAGCAGATGCCTGAAACAATTCTGAAATATCTGTCCGACGAACCAGCGCGGACCGCAGTTGCGGAATCCGGATATCGCTTCGCAACGGAGACGCTGACGATCGAAAATTCTATGAAGCAGATGATTGCGCTCATGGAGACAATGCTGCGGGAAAAGCGTTGACTCGAAACATTCCTCTTTTCAGGCCTTCGATTTCCGAGGACGCAATCGAAGCCGTTTTTAACGTGCTTCGCTCAGGATGGCTTGGGCTCGGTCCAAAGACCCAGGAGTTCGAGCAGCGATTCGCCGAATATACGGGTGCGCCGTACTGTGTCGGACTCAATTCCTGCACGTCGGCAATTCATCTCGCGCTGCGCGTTCTCGATCTGGAGGATGGCAGCGAGGTGATCACTACGCCGCTCACTTTCGTGGCCACGAATCACGCGATTCTCTATGAAGGATTGCGGCCTGTCTTTGCGGACATCGATCCTGCGAGCGGAAATCTCTCTGTCGAGTCGGTGAAGCAGAAAATCACTGATCGTACGCGAGCCGTCATAGTTGTTCATTACGGCGGATACCCTGCCGACATCGACGAGCTCTACTCGCTGGCGCGCGCCAGCGATATCGCGGTGATCGAAGATTGCGCGCACGCATGCGGCGCCACCTACAAGGCGAAGCGCATCGGCAGTCACGGCGATTTTCACGCTTTCTCGTTTCACGCAGTCAAGAATCTTCCAACGGGTGACGGCGGCGCGCTGACCGTTCGCTCGAGCGATCACGATGCGCGGCTGCGACGTCTGCGCTGGCTGGGCATCGACAAGGACACCTATCGCCGAACCACGTCGAAGTCATACGACTGGGAGTACGACGTTCCTGAAGTCGGCTACAAGTATCACATGAACGACATCGAAGCAGCGATCGGGATTGCACAGCTCCGGTTCCTCGATCGGGAGAACGCCCGGCGCGCTGAAATCGCATCGCTCTATCATGATGCGCTTTCAAAGGTCGGGGGAATCGATCTTCCTCCAGCAAGCGCGGATCGAACCTCGAGCTTTCACTTGTTCCCCATTCGCGTCGAGAATCGCGATGCGCTCATAGACAAACTGAGGAGCGAGGGGATTGGCGCCGGTGTGCACTATAGGCGCAACGACGAATACCCGATGTACGAGAAGTCAGACCTTCCCGGCGCGGAGTTGTTTTCATCGAGAGTATTGTCTCTCCCGATGCACATGTGTCTCACCGATGACGATGTGCATTATGTCGCGCAGACAATCGCCTCTGGATGGTGACAGAATGAAGCTCCTGATACTCGGCACAAGGTCACTCGCAGTGGAGATTGCCGATGTCGCGTCAGATGTGGATGGTGTCGAGATAGCCGGTTTCGTCGAAAACATGGAGCGCGAAAAAACAGGAAATGAAATCGAAGG
This sequence comes from Gemmatimonadaceae bacterium, assembly GCA_035646915.1. Classification (GTDB taxonomy): domain Bacteria; phylum Gemmatimonadota; class Gemmatimonadetes; order Gemmatimonadales; family Gemmatimonadaceae; genus UBA4720. Next base: position 4,875 of record DASROK010000205.1, on the reverse strand, counting down.
GCTTCCTGTTTACTGGATCGACGACATTGGCCGGTTTGCTGAGAGTCATTTTGCTGTTGGCGCCCTTGGAACAACTCACCGCAGCGTTTTCATCGAGCAGGCGCTAAAGCTTGGAATCAGGTTCGCAACGATCATTCATCCGGCAGCGAGAGTGTCGCGAAACAGCACCGTGACTGAAGGCTCGGTGATCTTTCCCGGGGCAATTGTCGGAACCCGCACCACGATAGGCAGGCACGTCATCGCCAATCGCGGAGCAATGGTTGGACATCATACTTCGATAGGCGATTACTGCAGCCTCATGCCCGGCTCCAACATTGCCGGAGCATGCGAAGTCGGCGAAGGCACGTACGTTGGAATGGGCGCGCTGGTGCTCGACCATAAAAAAATTGGCGCGAATTCAGTGATCGCCGCTGGCTCGATTGTGACGAGAGACGTCCCCGCAAACGTGCAGGTAATGGGAGCTCCGGCGAAAATTGTTCGAACGGAAATTGAAGGGAGATAAGTGGACAAGCTGATCATCAACCTCGCGCCGACAGGAATGGTCCCGACTACCGCGGACAATTCATCGGTGCCTGTCGACCTCGGAACAATTGCGGCCGACGCCGCAGTGTGCCGCAGTGCGGGCGCGTCGATGATCCATCTCCATGCGCGTGATGAAAACCAGGCTCCTGCATGGCGCGCCGAAGTTTACCGGGAGATCGTCCTTGCCGTACGGGACAAATGCCCGGACTTGATCGTGGTTGTATCAACGAGTGGCAGAACTCACGGAGCATTCGAGCAGCGATCCGACGTCCTCGATCTCGACGGGAACGCGAAGCCCGACATGGCCTCACTCACGCTCGGCTCACTGAACTTTCCGAAGCAGGCATCACTCAACGAGCCGTCGATGATACGGCGCCTCGCGGATACCATGCGCGATCGCGGAATTGTACCGGAGCTGGAAGTCTTCGACTTCGGAATGCTCGACTATGCGAAGTACCTCATCGAGCGCGGCGTTCTGCGCGAGCCGTTCTATTTCAACCTCCTTCTCGGATCGCTCGGCACGATGAGCGCAACGCCGTTCAACCTCGCGTCACTCGTGATGCAGCTGCCTCAGGGTGCCACCTGGGCAGCGGCGGGAATCGGGCGGTTCCAGCTCGCGATGAATTCGCTTGCCGTGGTAACTGGTGGACACGTGCGCATCGGACTGGAGGACAATCTCTTCATGGACCGCGGAAAGACGCGGCCGGCGAGTAACGGCGAGCTGGTAAAACGAATAGCCCGTGTCGCTCAGGCAGTCGAAAGGCCAGTCGCAACCCCGCTTGAAGCGCGGGCAATCATAGGACTGCCGGAGCGAACGCAGTAGATTCGACCGCATGGCTGACGCTCCTTCCAGCGGTCGCAAGTTCAACGACGAAGAAGTCGCGCTCATCATCAAGCGCGCCGCTGAGCTTCAGCAGACGGAGCAGATAGCGCAGGATCCGGCGAACGCGATGTCGCTTGCTGAAGTTGAAGCAATTGCGAAGGAAGCGGGAATTGAACCTGCGCTCATACGACGCGCCGCGAACACTCTCGATCAGCGAACAGAAACAACTCGTCCGTCTCCCTGGGTAGGGGCGCCGACGCGGCTTGTGTTTGAGCGGGTTGTAGACGGCGAGATATCGCCCGATGTCTATGAGCCGATCGTAAACGAGCTGCGACGAACTTTCGGCGACAACGGTGTGCCAAGCGTCCTCGGCAAAACTCTCGCGTGGACCAGCACGCAGACTGGAGGCAGACGACACTCGCGCGGGCGACAGGTCGACGTAAGCGTGATTTCGCGAGGCGGAGTTACAACAATTCGCGTCGAGGAAGAGCTTCGCAATGTTGCAGGCGCTGTGTTTGGGGGGCTTGTTGGCGGAGGTGGTGGAGGAACCACCGGGATATCCATCGGGATTGGAATGGGCACGTTCCACTCAGCACCGCTGGCAGCGATGATCTGGATTGCAGTTGCCGGCGGCTTCTACACTCTTGCCCGCGCCATCTTCAGCAATCTCGCGGAGAAACGTGAGAAGGAACTCGGAGAGCTGACTGATCGCCTGCAGTCACTCGCCGAGAGCTCGATTACATCAGTGCAGCCTCAGATCGGCGCAAGCTCCGCCCGATCGCTCGGCGCAGGTGAAGTCGCCACCAGCGAAGGTGGCTGACGCACCTTCCAGCTTGCGAGGGCTTCCTCGTCGGTCCATGGCTTGAGATTCACCGCTTCGAGCGCACTCGATAACTCCGTCACCGACGCGAACCGGTCCTCAGGCTTCTTTGCGAGACACTTCATGATGACTGTCTCGACAGCGCGCGGCACATCGACCTTGGCGCGCAACGACGGTGGAACTGGATCGTTGCGCAAATGCTTGGCGACCATCTGAAACGCGTTAGTTGCATCGAAAACGAGATGTCCCGTGAGCAGATAATATCCGACGCATCCAAGCGCGTAGATGTCCGACCTCGCATCTACCTGTTCGCCAAGACTCATCTCCGGCGCCATGTACGCTGGAGTTCCCGGCGTTCGGCCAACTGCTGTCGCGAGCGAATCCTCCGTTTCCATCTGATGAACCGACTTTACCAGACCGAAGTCGAGAACCTTCACGAAATCATGCCGCACGCCCGCTTTGCCGACGTGAATGTTGGCGGGCTTGATGTCGCGGTGAACCAGCCCGCGCTCGTGAGCTTCGGCAAGTGACTCGCAAGCCTGGCGAAGAATGTGGATCACCCGGCGAACAGGCAGCGGACCGTTTTCCTTGACCAGTGTCTCGAGATCTGTTCCCTCGAGAAGCTCCATTACGAAGTAAAGCGTCTGATCTTCAGTGACACCGAAATCGAAAAGCTCCACGGTGTGCGGTGACCGCAGATTCGCAGCTGCCTCGGCTTCGCGATGGAATCTCCTGATGGCAAGCTCCGCTGATTCTCCACTGTCGTTGCCGAGCATTTCAGCGCGAATGAGCTTGATGGCTGCAGGGCGGGCGAGCATCCTGTGCGTCGCCTTGTAGATCTCGCCCATTCCTCCGCGCTTGATCAGATCCCCGAGCTGATAGCTGCCCATCTCTCGTGCTTTCGAGACCTGCCTTCCGAGTCGCGTGACCACTTTCGAAACCGCCCACGCGGTTATTGCGATCAGGAAATCCGGATAGTGCATGAAGATTCCCTGTTTCGCGGCATCGAAGGTTGAAAGACCGTGCACGTGTGTTACGGTCATCATCACCGGGTTCATCGATGCGCTGATCAGTCCCGCGACCAGCATGTGACGCGGATTCACTGGAAGAACGGCGGCGAACAAAAGCACAACCACGCCGATCCAGCTGATCATCACCACAAGGTCTTCCGACTCGGGAAGCCCCCAGTGCATTACGAGTCCGATGCACGCACAGGTGAAGATCATGTACGCGAGTCCCAGGTTCAGGAAAAACCCGGGACGCCTGTTGCTGCGCCGGATGAAATACCAGAGGCCGAATGATCCAGCGCCGACCGCGTAAGAAAGCGACTCCGGCGCCTTGATCCCCGGATACGCCTGTCCCGGATGAAGCGGCTCCCACGTGACGTGCCAGAGGACTGTTGCCACGATCCACAATGCGCCGCCGATGAGCGCAATCAGCGCAAGCCGCTGGGACGCTTCCCGCAGCAGGTCGGCTGGTATCTCGCGCTTTCGAGACGCTCTTGATGTCAGCGAGCCCGGAGTGCTTTGCTCCGGGCGAACCATCACATGATCATGCATGGAAAGACTGACACTATGACTGCTGAACCCCGGTCGCAAGCTTTCGCCGGGTCTTCACCCGCCAGCTCGCAAAATACAGAATGCTTCCGATAACCAGTGGTCCGGAGATCACGAGAATCCACGATGGATGATCGAACGCGGCGACGGAGTAAAAGACGGCGCCCGCGAGAAACATGAGCGCAGCAATCCCTTCGTGCTTCCAGCCGACTACCACCGTTGCCAGCGCCATGATCGCAGGGAGCAATCCCATCGCCAGTCCCACTACAGCCGTGAGCAGGTTTGAGTCGCCGCCGATTGCGTCGAGCGCAAATGCGGCGAGAAAAAGAGTCATCCCAATGCCGTAAAGCCTGGGGATCCAGACGAATGCCTCTTCACGAGTGAGTTTCATAGTTCCTGTCGGCAGGGAAGCCCGAGATGTCTCTGCTAGCTCATGCGGGCGACGCTGCGGGGCGTCGCCCTCTGTTACCTCTGCCTTCTCAAATGTCGAGGTTCGAAACGAACTTCGCGTTCTGCTCGATGAACAACCGCCGCGGCTCGACTTCATCACCCATCAGAGTCTGGAAAGTCTGATCCGCGAGCACTGCGTCTTCCATCGTCACCTTGAGAATCGTTCGCGTTTCCGGATCCATCGTCGTCGCCCAGAGCTGGCCCGGATTCATTTCGCCAAGACCCTTGTAGCGCTGGATGTTGACTGAGCTCTTTCCTTCGCCGTTGCCAAGGCGCGCAGCATAATCGTCCCGCTCCTTCTCGTCGTACGCGTAATACTCTTCCTTTCCTTTGGCGACTCGATAGAGAGGCGGTTGAGCGATGTAGATGTAACCTGATTCGATCAGCTCGGGCATCTGACGATAGAAGAACGTCAGCAGCAGCGTGCGAATGTGCGCGCCGTCGACGTCAGCATCGGTCATGAGAATGACCTTGTGATAGCGGACATTCTCCACCGTGAATTCTTCCTTGATTCCCGCGCCGATCGCTGTGACGATGGTGCGGATCTCCTCATTCCCGAGAATCTTGTCGATGCGCGCGCGCTCGACGTTCAGGATCTTGCCGCGAAGCGGAAGAATTGCCTGAAATGCGCGATTGCGTCCCTGCTTGGCGGAACCGCCGGCCGAGTCTCCTTCAACGAGATAGATCTCGCACAACGCGGGATC
>DASROK010000204.1:0-4388 GCA_035646915.1 Gemmatimonadaceae bacterium | reverse complement strand
CGACTACATCAGCAGGACCTTTTTTCAGATACTTCGCAGCTTTGTCAGTGAGCAGCGTCGCCTCGGGCCGAGTGCTCATTCCCGCACCGTGCTTCATTCTTCCGGATCATCCCTCGCGATCGGGCACGACATGCATCGCGCACCTCCACCACCTCGAACCAGCTCGCCGCCATCGAACGTTATTACGGCGCGCTCACCTTCCGGTATGTCATCCCTCTTGTCGAGAAACTGGCCAGCGCTCACAATCCTGAAACCGGTTTTCTCCATCTCCCGCAGCGTGGCATCATTTCTCGAATAGGAAAGAACAACGCCGGGCCGCACCGCGAGAAAGTTGCATCCTGATGACCACTGCTCCCTCTCCTGCACGACTCGTCTGTCGCCACCGCAAAGTATTGGTTCCATCCGGATTCCGCACGCTTCAAGTGCGCGGAAGAATCCCTCCGACTCCCTGATTCCTGCCTGACCCTTCCTCCAGTGCAGAATCGGCAGGCGCTCGGCGCCCAGGAAATGGGGAGGGTGAACAACGCACAATTCGCGATCGACCTGAGTGAAGATCATGTCGAGATGAATGGCCGTCGTAGCCTGTGGCATGATGACGATGATGATGTCCGTCACCTCAGTCTCGGCGAAAAAGAGATTTGCGAGATGATCGATGGCGGCCGGACTCGAGCGCTCGCTGAATCCGATCACCACCAGATCGCGCCGAAGCGGATGCACGTCGCCGCCTTCGAGCGTGTAGTTCACGCGGTGCTCGCGCGAGCCATCGTAAAGAATCCCTTTGTTCGAGACGCGATCGTTGTACCGGAAGATTGCCTTCATGATGAGCTCTTCCGTCCATCTCACGCCGTACCGCATCGAGCCGATCAGAATGTGCTCGTTGACTGACATCGCGACATCGCGGGTGAAAAAAAGATTCGGCAAGGGAGGCAGTACGTATCCGGTCTCGTTCAGCGCCTTGGTAAGCTGGCCAGGCATCTCTTCGCGCCCTTCGATCAGGAGTCGCACCAGCTCCCGCGGCTCGAGCTGTTCCAGTTCCCGTGAAAGCGGCTCGGATGAGATGATGTCGAGCGTGTCTCTAATCAGATGTTGCCGCATCTCCTTGTCGCTCAAAACATCAGTCAGGAGATCGGTCACTTTATGAACTTTCGCGAATCTCTCGAGGATCGCGACAAAGCGCGCGTGCTCGCCGACGGCCCTGGGCAGGTCGATGATGTCGTCGTAGAGGTAATCCGCTCTGGTCGCAGGAGTTACGGCGAGCAGCTCCGCGCCGGGCGGGTGCACCAGAACCTCACGAAGGCGGCCGATCTCGGAAGAAACGCTCACTGGCATGGGGACAAGTTAAGCCTCAGTTGTTGCCCGCGCGGAGGTGGCGGTCTAACTTTGTGAAGAAATTCACAAGCTCCGCCAATCGTGAAAAGGATCGCCGATTCAACTGTTCGCCGTCTGTCCATTTACCTGAGCTTCCTGGAGGAAATCGAGGCCCACGGCGTTCTCACAACCTCCAGCGATGACCTCGCGAGGCTGGGTGGCACCACCTCGGCTCAGGTGCGCAAGGATCTCTCCTTTTTCGGGTCGTTCGGCAAACGCGGACTTGGATATTCGGTGCCCGAGCTGTCATCGGCTCTTCGAGAGATTCTCGGGCTCGGCAGGCAGTGGAGAGTCTGCATTGTCGGCGTTGGTAAGGTCGGGTCAGCTCTCGCCCGGTACGCGGGCTTTGCTGAACGCGGCTTCAATGTCACCGGCCTTTATGACAGTGATGCGTCCAAGGTCAATCATCGATCGGTCGGCGTTGTAATCCGGTCGACCGACGATCTGGAGCGGGACATCCGCGCCGGCAAGTACGACATCGCCGTCATCACGGTGCCCGCTGAGAACGCTCAGGCGATTGTCGACCGGCTCGTGAAAGCCGGAATGAAGGCGATCCTTTCGTTTGCGCCGACCCAGCTCACTGTTCCGGAGGACGTCGAGCTTCGGACTGTGAACATGGCAATGGAATTGGAAGCGCTGACCTTTGCTCTCACCAACCGATCGTAGTCTTCAATAGCCGCTACGACGAAACAGCTCTGAAGAGTGCAACAAAGAGCTCAGGAGAAAGAGTCTCCGGTCGAGCCCGGGGATCGATGCCAAGCACGCTAAGTATTTCCTCGGATCGTTCACTCAAGGATCTCAGAATTCCTCCAAGCTGTTTCCGGCGCTGACCGAACAGAGCCTGCACGAATCGCCGAAAAGGATCGACCTCGTCGGCATTGATCAGCGGATCCAATCGGGGAACAATTCGAATCACCGCTGAATCAACTTTTGGCGGGGGCTTGAATGCGCCACGCGGAACGTGACGAATTATCTTCGCATTCGCGATGACCTGAACATTTACGGAGAGAGCTCCGTATTCTTTGGATCCAGGGAGCGAGATAATCCGCTCCGCAACTTCGCGCTGAACCAGGAATACGATGTGACGCGGGAACGGCGCGCGGAGAACGTGAAAGAGAATCGGGGTCGTGATGTAGTACGGGACGTTCCCGGCCAGCACGAACGCGCCGCTCACCAGTGATCCCACTTCCAGTGCGAGCACGTCTTTCTCCACAATCGTCACCCGCGGATTGCCAGCGTATCGCCCGCGCAGGCGTTCGCTCAACAGGTGATCGATCTCGATCGCAACGACGTTATTCGGAAACTGTGCAAGAATGTCGGTAAGCACTCCCCGTCCCGGCCCAATCTCGATGATCGTATCGCCGGGCTCCGGCGAGACCGCATTAGCGATTGATTCGAGCGCTGCGCGGTCCGAGAGAAAGTGCTGGCCGAACTTCTTGAGAACCGGCGGGTTTGAGCGCCGGGGCATTGCGCGTCAGGTCCTCAGCACGAGCATGGTAAGATCATCCGGACTCGGCGCACCGACGCTGTGAAAGCCGAGCAGATCGAATACTGAGTTCACGATCTCTGCTGGAACTCGCTTGCGATTCTTCCTGATCTCCTCGAGAACTGCGGGTTCTCCGATTCGCGTTCCCGCCGGGCTTCGCGTGTCGACAATCCCGTCGGTGAAAAGAACAAGAGTGTCCTTCCCCTTCTGCCATGAGATTGTTTCCGTCTGCGGCGCGTCATCGCTGAGACCCAGTGGAGGAGCTTCAGCAGTGAGCCGCTGAAATTCTCCATCCGCCTTCAATACAAAAGCGTGCGGATGTCCAGTGTTGGAGTAGCGCAGCTTCCCAGCGGTATGATCGATGACGCCGAAGAAGACTGAGATGTACATCTCGGTCGTCGACAGCTCTTCACGAAGTGTTGTAAGAAGCATCGCGAGCATCTCGCCGGGATCCTTTGCGCTTTGCGCGTGAATCGCAGACGCGCTCATTGCGAGGGCCATGATCAGAGCAGCCCGATAACCATGGCCCGACACGTCGCCGATCATCACTCCAGTCCGGTTGCGCGGCATCCTGAAGAGATGGTAGAAGTCTCCTCCGACACTCTCTGCCGGAACCACACGAGCCGCAACAACTGCTTCGGGCGCTACGATCGACGCTTTGGGGAGCAGCTTCATCTGCAGATCGTGCGCGAGATACATCTCCTGCATCAATCGCTGCTGCTCGATCGATGCACGCACGAGCCGTGCATTTTGAATCGCCGTGCCAATCTGAGTTGCGATTGCCGCGACGAGCTTCTGATCGCCGGCGCTGTAAGGCTGCTTCGATCTGCGATCGGAAAGATTGACGACTCCGAGTGGCTCCCCACCGGTCGGTGTTGTCCACATGATCGGTACTGACAGCATCTCCCCGCGACGATACGGACGCTCCGCCTCGCATTCCATCGTCCCCTCGGGAACAATAAGCGCATGCTCGGTGCGAAACACTCGCGATGAAACGCATTCCGGATCATCGACACGAATGGGAGGAGCGCCCTTCGCATCGGGACCTATCGCCGCAACAACCTGAAGCATGTCGCGCGCGGGGTCATGTACGAGAATAGAAGCGTGTCGTGCGCCCACTGTCTCCGAGATCTCGGTGAGAATCGTCGTTGCCGCTTCCTCCAGTGTGACCGTCCGTCCAAGGATCTCACCGATCGCATAAAGGAGGTTGATCTCCTCGTATCTTTCGGCGAGCTCGAGCGCGGCGTGCTCGACCTCCTGAGCCCCGCGAAGAATTTGCGATACCACAGGCAGCAGCATTCGCAGATGATTGTCGCCGGGAGATGTCTCCGGATCGCACGGCGCAATGCTCAACCATGTTCGCCGTACGCCAGGAACGGCAGATACTGTCGCCGTTCCACCATTCGCCGAGATCGGCGTGGATGATCCCTGGTCGGGAAACCTATCCGGTGATGTAACACGGTTGCTCGACCGCGCAAGAAGAATCGGCTCGGGAGATTCGCGGTCGCGCATGGTCCACACTGCTGCGTCGCAG
>DASROK010000203.1:0-2259 GCA_035646915.1 Gemmatimonadaceae bacterium | reverse complement strand
GGAAGAAAGAGCCCAGCGGCTCATGTCGTGCGTTGCTGATGCGGTGGATCGAGGCGGAATTGTCATTGTTCCGGCCAAGGAATGGGAGATTCAGGAAAAAGTGCGCGATGCCGGGTGCCGCGTCGCTATTTTTGCAACTGATGCGAATGTCACGAGGCGTGACCGGAAGTATGCGCGAGCAGTCGCTCTCGTAGTGAATGACAGAATCATGATCGACTGGAAAAACGGCAACACCGATCACGGTCCAGTCAGGGATGACGCGCCAGTCGCCGCGCAGGTGGCCGGCGCGCTTGCGGCGTTCACCTTGAACGAGCTTAAACCGCAGCAGCCTGCCATGTCAGCGGCGGAGTCTCTGAGCTGACAAAGTCGACGACCCCGCCGCAGGATCGCCCGCCTATTCGCGCAGCGTTCGAATCCGGCGATCACTTTCAATCTGCTCCCGTAATTCGCTCCGGTACCCTGATCATGATCGGCGGCGCGTGCACGCCCGGCGGTGAAGCGCTTGGATCGTTTGTAAGTCTCGCAGGTGCTGCAAATGGTGGCCCGATCGTGGGAATCACATCCGCATCACGCGATGTTCGCGGCAGTGCTGCGCACTGGAAGAATGACTTCGTGACTGCAAACGCCGGCGATGCGGTCTTTCCCTTGATTGAAACGCGAGACGACGCGCAAAACCGCGACACCGCAAAAATGATTTCGAAGGCGCGAGGAATCTTCCTCGGCGGCGGTGATCAGGTGAAGCTGATAACCACTCTGAGCGGAACACCAGTCGGTGATGCGATCTGGGACAATTACGTGAGCGGCGGAATTGTCTGCGGAACAAGCGCGGGTGCTGCGGCACTCACTGAGCTGACACTTGCTGGCAATGAAGTCGATGAGGAAGGAAACCTGGTCGAGCAGTACATCGGGCCGGGCCTCGGACTTCTCGGATACAAGACGATCATCGATACGCACTTCTCGCAGCGACGGCGACTTTATCGATTGTTCGTCGCCATTGCCGGCTATCCCGAGATCATGGGACTCGGCATCGATGAAGACACAGCGATGATCGTGCGCGGTGAGGTTGGGAAAGTTGTCGGCCACGGTGGCGTGACTTTTGTCGACGGCCGCAATGTGAAGTTCGACAATGCCGAAGAGATGACCAAGGGCCGCCAGCTTACGCTGAGCTCGTTGCGTGTGGGCATTGTCGGAACCGGCTACACGTTCAACTTGCGGGTTCGAGAACTCGAAGCGCTCCTCTGATACCGGCCTTCTTGTTTACAGGAATGTCGACGCGATTTACTCGTAGCTGTCGGGAGACTCCGCCTTGGCCAGCTGTACGAGATAATCTGCAATTGCGGTTGTAACCGCCTCGAGATGACGAACGCCTTTCTCGCGAGTTGCGCGCAACGGATCGCCCGAGCCCGTGTCTTCTGTAACCTTGCGCCAGTTCCTCGGCGCCCATGCAAGGCCATTCTTCAGTCCGTCGATCTTGAATGTCTTTGCTGCTCCCTTTCCTGCTTCGGACAACGGAAGAACCAGCTCGGGAGTGATCTCCATCATCACGCTTGTTTCGAGCTCACCGGCATGATCACCCGGCACGTCGTAGTAAGATTTGACGTCGACGCAATTCCACCAGTTGATAGTCGAGATAAAAACTTTCGTTGATGGCTGCAGGTGTCGGATCATCTGACGGAAATCATTTCCGCCATGGCTGTTCAGCAGGACGAGCTTGCTGATCTTCTGCGCGTCGAGAGACCGAACAATGTCGCTGAGCACCATGAACTGAGTGCTCGGGTTCATGTTGATGGTGAGCGGAATGTCGAGCTGCCCGGTGTTTACGCCAAAAGGAACTGTCGGAAGAACTACGACTCTCGCTTCTTTCTCCCAGGCCTTTCGCGCTGATTCCTCGGCGACCCAGCTCGCCTCGTAATTGTCAGTACCGTACGGGAGATGGTAGTTGTGCGCTTCCGTCGCACCCCAGGGAAGAATCGCTACCTCGTAGGGAGTTCCCTTTACTGTTTTCCAGGTTGTCTCCGCGAGGACGTAGGGTCTTTGCATTTTACAAAACTAATTCCACTCGGCTTGACCAGTAACAAGCAGTCAGAAGTCGCAAGAAGCACAGTTCCTAGTTCCTAGTTGGACCTGCCCCGATTTAGTGGACACGGGATCTAAGCCACACTTCGTCGTTTGAGCAATTCAATTTCGTAGCTGGCGGGGGGTAGATAGCCAAGAGTCTGGTGTCGACGCTTGTGATTGTACCAGTCGACGTACTCCGCT
>DASROK010000202.1:0-7690 GCA_035646915.1 Gemmatimonadaceae bacterium | reverse complement strand
GTGTGAAGCCCATTGTGGGGCGGGCCGAGCTTTGGCTTGTACCCTTGTCGGCGAAACGATTCCATCAGGTAGTCGAAGAATGACGTATGGAAGTCGCGCCTGAAGAAGAGAAATGGTATGTCGGCAAGGTCGTCGAAGGTGACCGAATCGCGGACGGCCAGGGGATGGTGCACCGGGAGCAGCGCGCCATCCATCGGGTCTGTCAAAAGCTCGCGGCACTCAACATCAGGATATCCGGCCGTGATGTTGAACAATGGATGGCTCAGGCCAAGGTCGTACTGTCCGGAGGCGATGAGCTCCGGCTGTTCCGGAGTAGGCACGTGATCCACCGAAACCTGCAGATGTGGGTAGCGCTCTCCAGCTGTATGCATCACGCTGGTCAGGAGATCTCTGATGATGCCTGAGGGGAGCGATGCGATTACGCATCGGCCTGCTGCTGCTCGCTGGCCACGCTCGACTTCGGCGGGCAGCCGCGCGACCTCACCCAGGATCTCTCTCGAGGCTGCATAGAGGCTGCGGCCAGCGACTGTTGGAATCACTCCGCGGGTGGCGCGGGCGACCAATGGAACGCCGAGATCTTGCTCCATGCTGCGAATCTGTCGCGACAGTGCTGGCTGAGTGAGCCCAAGTCTGACGGCAGCACGGCCGATTCCGCGCTCCTCTACCACGGCGGCGAAATAGCGGAAATCCCTGATTTCCACACGTCCATCGCCCGACGGCAGAGCGTGCGGTTCGGCTGCCGGCGGATAGTAGGCAGCGAAAGGTCTCATTGCCGGATACTCCGCCGCCGCAACCTCGCGAATCCTTCGAGCAACCTCGAGCACTTGCGGGCTCGATTCGTTCGCGCGGTGGATCAGCGTTACCGGAACGGGAATGGCAAAATCCTCAATCGGAACCGTTGCAACTCCCGGAATTTTTCCCTTGAGTGAGCGCCGGTGAATCGTCCAGCCCATTCCCGCGGAAATCCGCGCGACAAGTGACTCGGTGGTATCGAGGCGGACGATCCGCGACGGGGTGAAGCCCATCCGGTCGAACTCTGCCGACACGTCCCGCTCGATCGTGCTGAGTATCTTCGGGTCGTAAGACAGGAGCGTCTCACCGGCCAGCTCTTCGAGTCGGATCGAAGTGCGTCCTGCCAGCGGGTGACGCGGAGGCAGGAGGGCGATGCTGGCCACATCATTGATCAGAACCTCAGACTTGAGGTCGTCATATCCGACAGGAGGGGAAGTCGCAATTGAGAGATCTACGTGGTTTCGCCGAAGGCATTCCCACTGTGTGCCGATATGGCCTTCACGGATCACTACATCGATCCCCGGGTCGAGCCGATTGGTGTGGGCAAGGACTTTTCCGGTGAACCCGGTCCAGACGCACCATTGAGATACATATATAGTGCACGTGCCGGCCTTGCCTTCGTTTGCAAGTCTCGCGTCGCCTATAGCCACACCCACTTTTTCAATTATCGACCGTGCCGCGGTGAGGCAGATCTCACCGGCTGGCGTCAGCGTCACCCCTCCGCGGCCCCGGTTGAATACTGCCGTGCCGATCTCCTTTTCGAAGCTTCGGATCTGACGCGACAGGGCTGGCTGAGCCAGATTCAGGCGCTTTGCCGCGCCGATGAACGTTGTCTCCTCGCTAACGGCGACGAGAGCCCTTAACTGCCTCAGATCCATTGATATTCGCGTGTGGCATGAGAACGGTACGAAACCAGCATTTGTGTGGACGATAATGTAACGGTATCATTACAGCGCTGCTCAATCAGAATTCTTGTTCAATAACAGGGTCTGCCTCAACCCCAAAAATCCAATTGACAGCTCAAGACAATCCCATCGAGCCATGGATCTCCGGTGAATTCGACATCACTTCGATTTTGCGTGGTGCGCCGCGAATCCTCACCAAAGGGCAGCTCATCGACCACGTCGATCGCCAGCTCCAGATAACGAGACGATCGATCGACCAGCGCTTCACGCTCCTTCTCGCCGATCTCGATAATTATTCGAGTATCGTGATCGAGAAGGGACGATCTGCTGCAGACATTTTGATTCGCGCGCTGGCGAATCCAATAGGATCACTGCTTGCACCTCGGGACGCGATCGCAATTCTCGAGAATGGAACGATCGGGATTCTCCTCGAGACAGCCCGCCTCCGCCTCCGCGGCCAAGCCCAGGACTTTGCCGCGGAGATGGTCGGACAGCTGAAGACTGCAGCAACGGATTTTGGTATTTCAGATCCGACCATATCGGTGGGAATTGCCAAAGTGACAGGGAATTACACGGCCGCTGAAGACATCATTCGCGATGCGGGAATAGCGCTGCGATTGGCCGAATCACAAGGGCACGACAAGATCGAAGTATTCCATCGCGGAATGACTGACCTTCTCGCCGCGCCGCCTATCGCCATCTGAAAAGCTTCAGCGCCAGCACGAAGCTCACAACAAGCCAGGCCACAATCACCGCCATCTCGAGTCCGAGGGCGGTGATTTTCGTTCCCTCGAGCAGGTTCGCGCGAAGCGCATCGTTCACCGCAGTAAGTGGCAATGCCTTGATCACCGGCTGAACCACTTTTGGAAAATTGCTCGAGGAGAAAAACACTCCTGAGAAAATCCACATCGGCATCATCACGAAATTCATCAGGCCCGACACGCCTTCAACTGTCTTCGCACGCGATGCGATCAGGAGACCGAGCGCGCTGAATGACAGCGCGGACAAAAGACAGATGAAGCCGAGCTCGATGAGAGATCCTCGATGCGGAACGCCAAACGCAAGCGCGCCGAATCCAAGAAGAGTTATGACCTCGAGAATCAGAAAGAACAGCCGCGAAAAAAGAAACGACATCAAATATTCCGCGCGCGACATCGGAGTCGCCATGAAACGCTTGAGGAGACGCTTGCCTCTCGAGTCCACGATTGCGAAACCGATTCCCCATATACCGCTGCCCATGAGATTCATGCCGAGCAGCCCGGGAATTACGAAGTCGATGTAGCGGGATCCTTTCTCGGTGACGCGCCGCTCGGTGATCTTCACCGGATCTACCCGGCCCGCTGCCGACTGAATTGCGCGATCAGTAACGAGCCTGGCAAAGGCAGACTCACTGCGCTTCGGATCGTAGACGTAACGTACGCCATTGCTGTCCGGGACCACGAGCATCGCAACTTTTGCGGTACGCAGCGCGCGGGCGCCAGCACTGTCCGTCAGCTCTTCGATTTCCAATGTCGAATCTTTCTTGAGCGACGCAGCAATGTTCGCTGCGGCGGGACTCGACGTGATAACTCCAATCTTCGCCTTGTCGGGAGCTCTGGACCTGAATGCGAGGCCGAGTCCGACAGCGAGGAGAATTGGAAACACGAAAGTCCAGAAGACTGCTTCGGGTTGGCGGATGAATTCGCGAAACCTTACCAGAGTAAGCTGAACAAGGGACCGCTCGCCGAATTTCGAATTACTCATCGCGGAGCGTCCTTCCCGTCAAAGCGACGAAGACATCCTCGAGCGTCGTCGATGTTGCACGCGGCGGTGGTGCCGGAATTGTCGAGCCGATCGATTCGATCAGGTCGTGCGGAGCGCCCTGCGCAATGATGTGACCGTGATCGACGATGGCCACGCGATCGCAGAGCTTTTCCGCCTCATCCATGTAGTGAGTCGTAAGCAGAATTGTTCTTCCGGTTGCCTTGAACTCTTCAATCAGGCTCCACAGCTGACGACGAGACTGTGGATCGAGACCTGTCGTCGGCTCGTCGAGAAAAAGCAGCTCCGGATTTCCGACCAGCGCACACGCAATGGCAAGCCGTTGCTTCTGCCCACCTGAAAGGGTCCCTACTCTTGCCTTTGCCTTTTCCTCGAGCTGAACGAGCTTGATCACGTCATCGACTTCGCGGCCAGCATCATAAAAGCTGCGGAATAGATGAAGGGTTTCGGAAACTGTCAGCTTCTCCGAAAGCTGAGTATCCTGAAGCTGAATGCCGAGCTTTTCGCGAAGCGAATCGGCGTTGTTTTCCCAGGTCATTCCCAGAAGCTCGAGGTCGCCGGCATCGCGTTCGAGGAGGCCTTCGCAGATCTCGATGGTGGTGGTCTTGCCGGCGCCGTTCGGCCCAAGCAGGCCAAAGCATTCGCCTGCCGGAATCTCGAGGTCGAGCCCATCGACTGCCTGGACTTCGCCATAGGATTTCCTCAAACCGCGGACGACCAGCGCCAGCGAAGTTGTCACCATCGAGGGACAGGTTGTGTCATATCCTTGGGTCAAAGAGCGCTCTGCCAATCACCCGTGAAACTCATGCAAGGCTTTGCCGTATCGTCAGATACAACCTGTGTGACGGATGCGGCACGCCGGGTGCTTTCGGCTCGCTTCGTAAACTGTCACGGAGAACTTATGCGATTCGCTCGTACGTCGATACTCGCAGCACTTGTTGCGATATCATTTATCCCGCAGCCGGCTCATGGCCAGCGTCGCGCTCCGCGCACCTGGCAGCGTGAGCCGTCTCGTTTTTCAATCGTTGGCGACCTGCTCGTTGCGAAGCCGAAAGGTGAATTCGCAACTCAGCTCGATACAAACGGGTTCGGCATCAATGTCGGCGGACTGTTCCGCATCGATCGAGAAGGACTTCTAAGCGTCCGCGGCGATCTTGGCGGCATGCAATATGGAAGCGAGACACTGCACGTTCCGTATCTGCCAATCACCGGTCGGGTCTCACTCGATGTCGAGACAACCAACAATGCGTTCTGGGGCAGCATCGGTCCGCAGATTCAGGTTCCTGTCGGGCCTGTTCAGCCGTACATGAACGCTGCGATCGGATTCATGGATCTCGTCACTTCGACATCAGTCCGCGGATCCGACAGCCAGTACGAGTATGCAAGCACGACAAACTCCGACGACGCAACATCAGCGTGGATTTTCGGCGGCGGACTCTACGTTCCGTTCGGAACTCAGAAATCGTGGAAGCTTCATGTGGGCGGACGATACTTCTACGGTGGCGAGGCAACGTATCTCACCGAAGGCGACATCGTCGACAATCCTGATGGTTCGGTTACGCTGCAGCACCGTCACAGCAAGACCGATCTCATAACCTGGCAGGTTGGAGTGAGCTACACATTTCCGCAGCAGTTGAGACGCCGCAGATAATTAACTCATCATGTACGCCTTACTGACAGCAATCGTCTTCGCGCAGTCTTCAGTCAGCCTCGGCATTGGTGCGTCGAAGGACAGCGCGGGAATCGCCGAGCGTCATCGGCAACAGGATTCCGCACGGTACCGACGTGAAGTGTGGCGCGATTCGATGATCGCAGCACACGGCAGCACAAGTGAAGATTCAATCGACCGCGCTCGTCGCCGTGCGAAGCAGATCGCACTCACGCCGGCGTTGCTGGCGAATGCGTTCAAGGACAAGGGAGCAGCAACACTGCTCACGGCAGCCAGAAAAGCGCGGCTCGCGCAGGATTCCTCGATCACCGGCTACGATGCGACGACGTACGAGAGAATGTCCGTCGGACTTGGATTCAAAAGGATCGTGCGCGAGCGACTGCTGATGCGAAGCGAACGAGCTACCCGCATCATCTGGTCACGCGGCTCGCCCGCGTATGTCGAGGTGCTCGGAAAACGCAGCGCGATGCCGATGCTCGACGGAATTGGCGACGCCGACATCGACATGGATGACGCGATACCAGTTCCATACTATCCGGGGCGCGAAACTCTCTGGGTTGGATCGGGCCTGGCGAAAGCGGATATCGATGAAGGCGACATTATTCATCCTCTCGCTCGAGGGGCTGAGGCGTACTACACCTACGCTACCGGTGATTCGGTCACTTTTCGTCTGCCTGGCGGAAAACAGATCAATCTGCGAGAGCTCGTGATCCGCCCGCGTGCGCCCAAGTGGAATGTCGCTCTTGGCTCACTGTGGTTCGACATCGCCGATGCGCGGCTGGTGCGCGGAGTGTTTCGGCTTGCTGAGCCGCTCGACATCTGGGCAATAGCAGACGAAGAGGCGGAAGCCGACAAGGATGATGACCCGCCGCCCAAGTGGGTGAAGGGAATGATCACACCACTCAAGGCACAGATCACCGCTGTCACCATCGAGTACGGTCTGCACGAAGGACGGTTCTGGATGCCGCGTCTTCAGTCTCTCGAAGGTTCCGCGCAAGCCGGACCTATGCGCGTGCCGTTCAAGATGGAGCAAAGCTTCAAGTACGCGAGCGTTAACGGCACAATGCCTGTTGCCATTCCGCAGATCGCCGTGGCTGACACGGCTACCGATTCCGTTTCGCGCGCTGCAAGGATTGCGCGGAGGCGAACCGACTGCGCAACCCCGCAGGGCACGCAGCAGCGCACCACTCGCAGCTGGGAAAACGGCCTTCAGATGATCGTAAGGATATCGTGTGATACAGCTGCGCTTGCGAAATCACCCGAGCTGCCGAAGTCGATCTATGATGAAGGTGAAGAAGTTTTCGGCGTAAGCGAGCGCGATGCATTGATTTCTCAGGCGTTGAGTCTTGGGGCACAAGCGGGGTGGACTCCGCAAAGACCTGTCTTTACTTACGGACTGGGACTCACGCGATACAACAAGATCGAAGGACTCTCTTCCGCAATTGCGGCGCGGCAGAGTCTCGGCGAAGGATATACCGCGCACGCACTGGCGCGAATCGGCATCGCTGACTGGCAGCCGAACGGTGAGCTGGGGATTTCCCGCAGCAATGGCCGCAGCACATACGGATTGAATGCGTATCGCCGACTGTCGACAGCCAATGACTGGTCAGATCCGTTTGCGTTCGGCGCATCATTGTCCGCGTTGTTATTCGGCCGCGATGAAGGGTTCTATTATAGAACTGCTGGAATCGAGCTCGCGGGAACGCCGGACGATTCCGCATCGATGTCGTGGAGAGTGTTTGCCGAGAATCACAACGATGCGCGGAAAAAAACGAACTTCTCAATTGCGAAAACCCTCGGCGCTGATGGCTTCGAGGACAACATCGACGCCGAGGATGGCAACATCGTTGGACTCGGCGCCGAGAAGCACATTTCGTACGGGCTGAATCCGCATGCCTTCCGGTTCTTTGGATCTGTGCGCGGCGAAGCGGCAACAGGCTCGTTCAAATACGGACGAGCGATGCTGGAGGCAACGGGTTCGCGTGGCTTGTTCAAGGGAATCGATGGTGCGCTGACGGTTGGCGCTGGCAGCTCGGCCGGCGACGTTCCCGTTCAGCGCTTGTGGTACCTAGGCGGAAGTCAGACGGTTCGTGGACAAACCGCCGGAGTGCAGTTCGGTGATGCGTTCTGGTTCAGTCGAGCGGAGTTCGGGACTGATCGTGTTGGATTCAGGCCGGTTGTGTTCTATGACATTGGGTGGGCTGGTTCACGCGAAAACTTCTCTGATCCAGGCCGACCAATGAGCGGAGCCGGCGTTGGCGCGTCGATCATGGATGGGCTCATTCGATTCGATGTTGCTCGGGGTATTTATCCTGAGCGTAAGATCCGCGCAAACCTGTATGTAGAAGCGCGGTTTTAATTAGACCTTTTAAAAGCAGTCAGAAGTCGCAAGAAGCACAGTCGTTAGTCCAAGCGTCTGGACTTGGACCTGCCCCGATTTAGTGGACACGGGATCTAAGCCACACTTCGTCGTTTGAGCAATTCAATTTCGTAGCTGGCGGGGGGTAGATAGCCAAGAGTCTGGTGTCGACGCTTGTGATTGTACCAGTCGACGTACTCCGCT
>DASROK010000201.1:0-12173 GCA_035646915.1 Gemmatimonadaceae bacterium | reverse complement strand
GTATTCGGCCACGACTGGCAAAGACCGCTCTCGATGGCCAGCTCGAGGTCGGGCCAGTTGTTGTGCGCAACTATCGCAATCGAGACCAGCGGACGGTCAGTCAACTGGGCTGCTTTCTGAAAAGCGCGAACACGTGAGAATCAGTGTCTGCGAGCTGCAGCGTTTCGAGCTGCGAATGTCTCTGGAGGAATCGCCTGATCTGTTCGCCACCTCTCAGCATTATGCGCCCCCACCACGCCTGCTCGAACACGCGCGACTGGCGGACATCTGAAAAGAGCAGATGACCTCCGGGACGGATCGCGTGCAGCAGCTTTTCCGCGACAGCCCTGACATCACTCGGCCTGTAAAGAGAAGTGAGAACTCCCATTGCAACCATCAGATCGTATTCACCCTCGAGCTCATCATTGCGCATGTCCCACTCGCGAAAACGTGCTTGCGGATGACTGGTTCTTCCGCGGGCAGCCGAGAGCGCAACGGTCGAGTAGTCGAGAGCGTCGAGATGTTCGCACATGGGCGCGAGCTTCACCGTGAAGAAACCTTCGCCGCATCCTACCTCGACTGCATGCGTGAAATGATTCAGTCCCTCTTTCCCGAGGAGAGACAAAGTGAGATCGAATCTTTTCTGCTCGGATTCTGATGATGATCTCCACGGGTCGGGGTCCGTGGAAAATATTGCATCGAAAGACGAGGGATCACGCCACTCGTCGCCCTTCAACTGGCGGAGTGCAGTCACGAGGTAGTACGCGCTCCGGAGTCCCGGCACCCGCTTGAGAATGGCGCGGATCCGGCCGTTTTGCCGCACGATCATGGGAAGAGACTAGGCGTTACTGTCCGGCAGGAGACTCTGAAGATAGCGGAACGGTCCGAACGCCAGCGCCGCCGCACCCCGCACTCTCGAGACAATCCGCGGATGACGTGGCGTATTTCCCCGCCAGGTACGCTCGGTTCCCTTCATGGCTTCCCACAAATACCGCATAGTAGAGCCGCGATGCTCGGGCTCCTCCACAAGGATCATCGTGAAGAACGCGGTGCTTGCGGTGAGATCCTTGAGGTGTCGCGAGCGAAGTACTTCCATCGTGGGCGGAAAGGGATGCCTTACCACAGCGAATGGAGTGTACGCTGCACGAAAGCCCAGGCTGACGAGGGAAAGGAAGGCATATTGTTCGTCGCCGCCGTAGACCGGAGTTCCGCGCCCGGTGCGCTCGTTGAATCCAGGCCACACCTCGAAAGCCTTCCGGCGGATCGCCATGTTGCATCCGGATCCTATTCCGCCGAATCCGCAGATGTCGAACCATGACGGAGTATTGCGGTCCACCACGAGACGGCCGGGTCGATTGTAGGCAAGTCCGCGAATCTCCGCGAACAGCCTCTCGGAATCTGTCTCGAGACGTAAGGGCCGAGTGCGGCCGCCAACTGCCATCACCTCGGGGTCATCGAATTCCTTGACCAGTGCGGCGAGCCAGCCGGCTTCGGGTACGGAATCGTCGTCTAGGTAGGCAATGATGTCCGCTCCCGAGACAAGAGCTCCGCGATTTCGCGCCCGCGACAGCCCCGGCTTCCGCTCCCATACGTAGCGAGCGCCGAAGCGCGCGGCGACCGCGGCCGTCTCCTTCTCACCAGTCGGGGAGTTGTCGATGACGATCACATCGAACGGCGCGTAATCCTGGCGTGTGACCGCTTCAAGGCACTGCGCAAGCTCGTCCGAGCGGCCAATCGTGGGAACGATTACCGAGCAGCTCAAAGACTGTGCTTCCGCTCTTGTGGCTGTCATTTGTCGCGCAAGATTGCAGAAGACATGCCCTTCGGCAAGGCTCTCCATGCGGACCGGGCGTTAGATTGGTCATCGATGCTCGATTTTCATAATCATCTTATGCCCGGGGTGGATGACGGTGCGGCGGACCTGGACGAGGCGCGTTCAGGTCTCGCGGCAATGACCGGTTACGGCGTTACGACCATCATCACCACCCCGCACATCCGGGGATCCTGGACGAGAAAGCCCCGGGAGCTCGAGCGTTACCTCGGGGAGCTCGACACAGCATTCGAGTCGCTGTCAGGTTTGGCCGCATCGGAATTTCCCGGCGTGAGACTGGAGCGCGGCGTGGAGATGATGCTCGACGTTCCATCTCCGCTCCTGAGCGACCCGCGGCTGAGACTCGCTGGGACCAGGTTCGCGCTGTTCGAGTTTCCGTGGATGAGCATTCCCCCCAACAGCACGCTCGCGATTCGCGAGGTGAAGAACGCCGGCGTGGTGCCGATCATCGCGCACCCTGAGCGGTACTCGAACATGTCGACCAATCTCGACCTGATTGAATCGTGGAAGGATGCGGGAGCATTCATTCAGATCAACACGGGATCGGTCCTTGGGTCTTATGGCAATACGCCGCGGCGGATTGCGTGGCTCATTCTCGAGAATGGATTGGCCGATTACATGTGCAGCGATTATCACTCGCGTGGCCGGCTCACTATTCCGGCGTGCGCCGCAGCTCTACTGGAAAGAGGGGGGGCTGCTCAATTGCGACTCCTTACCGTCACAAACCCGGAGAGAATGCTGCGTTCCGAGGATCCTCTTGAGGTTGAGCCGTTAGAGGAAGTGCAGCTCGGATTCTTCAAGAAAGGATTGTCTCGGGTGGTTCGGCGAATCGGGAACTGAGAAAGGCGTAAATACAGGTTGCTTGTGAGGTGGTGAGAATTTGAGAAAACCACGTTGTTAATGGTTCTTTAAGCCATTAACAACGTGGTTTTCTCACTTTCTCACCACCTCACAAGTAACCTGTATTCCGCCTTTTCTCCTTCCAGCATCATCCTCACCACATTGACAAATAAACTGCACGAAACCCGGTGAGTGGCGAGCAATGGGTTTCCAGTACCGAGTACTGAGAGACTCAGTTCGAACTCAGTTCTGAGGACTCGGTACTGGAAACCCATTGCTCGCCACTCACCGGGTCTTCATGTAGTTGCTCTGTGTTCGCCTTCAATCATCATCCTGACTACATCCGCCATGTGGTATCGGGCTTTCCATCCAAGCTGGCGGTGAGCCAGAGACGGATCGCCGACTCCGCTCGAGATGTCAGTGGGCCGCAGCAATGACGTGTCGAGCGAAACATGATCTTTCCAGTCGAGTCCAACATTCTTGAAGGCGAGCTCCACAAAATCTGAGAGGCGATTTTTTTCTCCGGTGGCGATGACATAATCGCCCGGGTCAGCCTGCTGCAGCATCAGCCACATCGCTTCGACGTACTCCGGTGCCCAGCCCCAGTCGCGCTCGATGTTCAGGTTGCCGAGCCGGAGTTTTTCATTCTTTCCCGCGGCGATGCGGGCTGCGGCGGCGACAATCTTGCGCGTTACGAATCGCTCGGGTCGGAGCGGTGATTCGTGATTGTAGAGAATTCCCGAGCATGCAAAGAGGCCGTATGCGTTCCGGTAGTTCGCCACTTCCCAGAACGCTGCGGACTTTGCGACCGCGTAAGGACTGACGGGCCTGAACGGAGTGTTCTCTGTCGCGGGCATGCCGTGCGTATCGCCAAAGCATTCGCCTGACCCGGCGTTGTAAAATCGAATTGGACGCTCTACGAACCTGATTGCCTCGAGAAGATTGAGCGTTCCGATCGTGATGCTTTCGAGAGTCTCGACAGGCTGTTGAAACGAGAGCCCGACCGAGCTTTGTCCTGCGAGGTTGTACACTTCGTCTGGCGCAGTCTTGGCCAGAACCTGCAAAACACTCCGAAAGTCTGTGACGGCCATCGACTCGAGATGCACCCGGTCTCGAATGCCGAGCTTCTCGAGATTCCGGAATGAGGATATCTGCGCGTCGCGGGAGGTTCCGTGTACCTCGTATCCCTTTTCGAGGAGAAGCCGGGCGAGATAAGCGCCGTCCTGTCCCGAAACTCCGCAGATGAGCGCGCGCCTGGAATTCGATTCTGTTGCCAAGCCCGTTGTCCGCGTTGAGGGGGATGTTTTGAAAGCCGGCGTGCTGACGTAATTTGGGGCCACTCAGGGAGAGAGCAACTGGCCAACACGTGATTCACAATATCGTTGTCGGTATCGGTGCACTGCTGCTGGCAGTGTTTGCCTCTCTTTGCGCTGTCGCAATTGGCGAGGTGCTCACGCGGAAAGTGGAGCGCCCGCTGCTGCGACTGGCGTCCGCGATTATCGCGGGCTTCGGGATCATCTCATTCACAATTGCCGCTGTGATCTGGTGGTCGGCAAGCGCGGCACTGGCGATTCAAATCATAGTGTCGCTCGTCGTCCTGATTCTCAATCGCCGTGGTTTGCTGTCGCTGCTGAGAAGTGCGATGTCGGATGCCTGGAACGCGGTGGGCGATTCACGGTGGATTCGGGCATTCCTCGTCATTGCTGCTGTCCTCTACTGGCTCGATGCCATCGCTCCTCCGCGGGACGGCGACGTGGTGCGCTATCACCTCGCTCACATCGCGCAGATACTGAAGGATGGCTCGTGGCAGGGCATCGCTGACTATCACTACGCGCTGCCCTTTGGATGGACGCTGAACTATCTGCCTTTCGAGGCACTCGGAATTCCGCAGGGCGCTCACATGTTGAACGTGCTGCTCATTTTCCTGCTCGTGTTCGTCGCGCTGTCGATCGCTCGCCGAACCGCACAATCCCGCGCAGCGTCGTTTGTGCCGGTGCTGTTCCTGATGCACCCGGCCGTTGTGAAAGCCGGGACGACAGCATTCTCGGACGCGTACACGATGCTGGTGATTCTCGTGGCAGCCGCTCTCATTGCGGAATGGAATGAGCGCGCTTCATCGCTGCACCTGGCATTTCTCGCAGGGTTCGTGAGCTGGATTGGAATCCAAAGCAGATACCAGCTCATTGGATTCGGTGTCGCCGCAACGCTGGGCTTTCTCCTTTGTCGTCGTCCCGCGTCAGTGAGTATCTCCCGAGCGGTTGCGAGCTTTGGGGGCGGCGCGATCGCGGCGTTTGTGCTGGCGTCCCCGTTCTTCCTGATGAACCTGCACGAATTCGGAAACCCCGTGTGGCCGTTCTTCGTTTCAGGTGGCGCGGGCAAGCGGTACATCGACGCTGTCGGGGCAGCATACCAACTCTCGCAGACGGGACAGCATTCATTCCGCGAGCTGTTCTACGGAATGAAACGACTCGCGGGATATCGCGACATGATTCCGATTCCCTTTGCGGTTCTTCTCGGAATCCTCGTCGGCTGGATTCGCTATCGCGCTTCGCTTCGCACGACTCTCATCGTCACCACGGGATTCGTCATCCTGTGGATGGTGGCGCAGCCGGCACTCTACGCGCGATTCGTATTGTACTATCTCCCTCTCGCCGTTCTCCTTTGGATTGGAATCATCAGCAGTGCAGGGACCGGCAGCTCGAGATGGCTCGTTCGCATAATGAGCATCGCCGCCGTCGCACTCCTCACCGCCGACATCGCCTACTCGGCCGACAATCTCCGTTTTGTGGCGAGCGGCGACGCGGCGCGCTTTCACAGGTACACCTGGTACTATCCGGTTTATCAGTGGGTGAACGCGAATACTCCCCGCGATGCGCGCTTTGCCGTGATCGTATGGTCAGGGTACAGCTATTATCTGGATCGCCAGTATCGGCGCGCAGATCCGTGGCTTGCCGGCGAGATCGACTGGAATGCAGTCACCGACGCGGCTCAGCTGGAAAGTATTATTGCTGACCGTCAAATAGATTTTCTCATCTACGAGGACCGTGACTGGAGCTTTCTCAATGGCGGTAGCCGGATGATGAACGCTGTGCACGAAGCGATGCAGAGCGGTGCGCTCGTTCCGGTGCGGAAGTTTCACGAGCGGCTCTACACCAGCCGTCTCAATCAGTCGTACTGGGAATCCGACGTATACGTTCTTCGCACGCGTTCCTCATTCGTGTCAAAGGGCGGCTGAACATTTCCTCTCCGCGAATTTCCACACAATGGCCGTTTCCTGACACGCGACGGTGGTGGTACGCGGTGTCATCTCTCCTTGTGCTCCCGATTACCGCAGTGCTGCATCATCTCGTGTTCTTTCGCGGGATGTGCATGCTCAACAAGATCGGGCCCGATTATACGCTCCCGACAATCCGGCGGTGGCTTTCGATCGACCCATCACTGCCAATCGCGATCGCGCTCGCACTCGTGGTTCTTGTTGCGGGGCTGCGGTGGAAATGGATTCGGACTCTCGTTGCCCCAGGTTTGGTCGCAACTCTGCCACTTACGCTATGGGTGTGGGACATTCCGGGCACAGGCCGAATCATCTGCGATTCATTTCACGATGGACGCCTGCGAATCGGTTCTACCGTTGTCACGACAGGCTGGGTGTACGTCGCTTCAACGATTGCATACCTGCTGATGATGCTTTACCGCGTACGCAAATCGTCGGAAATCAACCCGGCAACGATTCGATAACCTTTTGCGTTGTAGTGATAGCGGCGCGCGTTCCAGAGAGAGGTCGGATCATCCTGCCGCGCGAATTCCGCCGCAGCGTTGAGCACCGGAATGTCGAGGTCGGTCGTAATCGAGAAGACTGCTTTCTCGACATCGTCTGGTCGGTGATTCTCTCCGGTGACAGCGCGCGTTCGCGAATCGAAACGCCGGCGCTCGGGGAGATAAACGAGATGCAGCCTTCCTCCCCAGCTTTTCACTTCATGGTTTGCGACTGAGAGAACTTCACGGAGGAGCGCGACCTCGCGCGACTCGTCCCGCATCGCGGGCTGCTTCACTCCACGATACAGGCCGGTCGCCGTGCGAAGATTTCTCAGCGTCAGAAATCCTCGCGCGCGCGCAGCGAACGACGGCGGCTTGTATTGATTCAGCAGGGAATCGGCGTATCGCTTCTCCGTTTGTGCGATCATCGCCGCGTTTGCGCTCAAGTGCTGTGAGAATTTCGGATCGAGATACTTGGACAGAGTTGTCTCGCGCTCCGATACGAGATCGATGAGGTCGTTACCCTCATAAAAGAGCCAGTAAACGTCGCGAGGTTTTACGGCGCTGACGTACTCTCTGATCACGCCCAGCTCAGCCAGCGGTCCTGCTCCTGTCAAGCCTGTGTTGGCTGCTCTGATTCCACCTGATCGGAGCATACCGGTGATTGTCTCGGATTCGGTGCGGCAGAAACCGTGTGCGAAGGAGTCGCCAATTACAACGGCGTCGAGACGCTTTGGATCCCATATACCCTGTGGATTCCTGAAGCCCAGCGAATCGCTGCGATAGCCGATTGTAGTTCCCGATTCGTTGCAGAGGACCGTCATCGCCTTGGGGATTCCGGACAACGGAATGACGGTCGCGGTGTCATTCAATTTGAGCCCGTTAGACGCGGAATCGATGAACGTGTCAGGCTGCAAATATGGGAAAGCCACGATATTTCTATTTCTCATGCGGTCCGTCTCGGCGATAACGGTCGGACCTTTTCGCAGAGTTGTGCCGAGTTTGTCGATCAATTGTGATGGCGCGAGCGATATCAACGCTTCCAGTGCATAGAGCGTTGCTATTGCCGATGCGAGAGAAACCAGGACCGAGGTTCTGTTTCTCAAATTCTAAAGCTCTGATCGAATAAACACGCTGTCAGCAAGATTTCGCAGCGCGCGAACCCGCGTCGACAATGAACGCATCATCTCCGATGCACTGACGACTGCACGATACGAAAGAGGAAGCAGCTCAGCATCACGCGGCTGAATGCCAAGACCAAAATAGCAGTCAGCGGAAATCTCGGATGGTCCGATGATCTCGGTGAAAGTCTTTATCAGCTCCGCGACAGACCAGTAGCGAACATCGAAACCATCGGCCTCACGAAAATTGCGCTTCGCCTGATGATAGAGGCTGCGGACACCAGCGCGGTTTGCCATCTGGATGAGTGAGAAGCCATCGGGAGCGAGTTTCCGGCGAATCTGTGCAAGCGTCTCGCGCACGTCGTCTTTCGAAAAATGCTGGAGCACACTGTACGAGAAAGCGACGTCGATGGTGTTGTCGCGGAAGGGAAGTGCCCGCGCATCAGCTACGAGGAAGTCTGCGTCCACACCCTCGCGTTCTGCGACTCGGCGCGCTGCGCGAATTGCATCGAGGTTCGGATCTATTCCGATTGCATTGTAGCCGAGGCGTGCGGCAGCGAGAGTCCATCGTCCCCAGCTGGATCCTATATCGAGAAAAGTCTTGCCGGTGCCCGGAGGAATCTCGAGTCTCGCCTGGGGATACCGCGGAAGATTGTTGACGAGCGGCCGGTAAAGAAGCCCCGCAACGAGCACAATGCTTTCCTGTACGAACCGATCGACGCCGTCACTCGCCGGAACGCGTGCGCTCGCCTTCGGGAAGTACGCGTCCTTGATCGACCGATTGAAAACCCAATGAGTACCCGGACGATCGAGAATGAGCATGACCGGTACTCCATCCACAATCGGATAGGAGTGACCGTTGGCGCATTTCAGCTTGTCGTCGCGTTCGATGAGCTCCGCGCCGTCGCGCGGGCATGCGAGAATGGCGAGCAGCCTGGAAGACAGAGCCATCGGCGAAGATTAGAGCGACGGGACACGAGTCGATAGGCGTCAACCCGCCGATGAGCTATCTCCGCGATGAAAACGCCGGCGTGCGCAATCGCTCGTCCTTCAGCGCCGGCCATGGATGCGGCGGGCTCGATACCACCTTCGCATGGCAATCACTGGTCATCAACGCTTTCACTACGTCAGGATCGAAATGCGAGCCGGCGCACCGCTCGATCTCGTCGAACACCTTCGGCAGCGGCCACGCCATTCGATAAGGCCTGTTATGCGCCAGGGCATCGACACAGTCCGCCACTGCGACAATTCTCGCTTCGATCGGAATGTCGGTGCCGCGAAGACGATTCGGATAACCGTCACCATCCCACCGCTCATGATGACTCAGCGCGATCCGCTCAGCCATCATCATCAGCTCCGACGTCCCGCCCGAAAGAATCCTCGCGCCAACCGCGGTGTGCGACTGCATCAGTGCTGTCTCTTCAGGCGTCAATCGTCCCGGCTTCAGGAGGATCGCGTCGGGAATCCCAATCTTCCCAACATCATGCAGCGGAGCGGCGCGCGAGATAACGTCGACGAATTGACTGTCGAGGTCCATCGCCGCTGCAATTGCTTCCGACAGCTCGCCAACCCTTTGCGTGTGACGTCCAGTTTCGTCATCACGAATCTCCGACGCTCGCGCCAGGCGCTCGAGAATCTCGATCTGCGAATGACGGAGCTCTTTCGTCCTTTTTGCAACGACGACTTCGAGACCCGCGTTTTGATCTTCGAGCTTGTGATACAAAAACTTTGTCTCGAGAAGATTCCTGATCCTGAGCATCGCTTCCGTCGCGTCGAACGGCTTCGCGAGAAAGTCACGTGCGCCAAGCGAGAGCGCCGTTCGTTTTGCATCAGGCGAAGAGTCGCCTGTGAGCACCAGCACGGTGAGCAGGGAAGGTGCCGAGATCCTCGGCGCAAGCGCTCGCAAAATCGTGAATCCATCCGGGGGCGGCATGTGCAGATCGAGCAGAACCAGATGCGGATCGAACTCCTCCACAATCCCGCGCACTTCGCCTCCATTGCCTGTGAGACGAATCTGCGAGTATCCGTCGTGCTCGAGGATTCTTCTCAGGAGGCGAAGATTCGCCTCTTCGTCATCCACTACCAGGATTCTTGCAGCGTCCCGAAACGAGGCTACACGTTCCATCAGCTTTCCTCCTCCTCATCTCCTCTCAACAGCTCGCGCGCCTTGTTTGCCAGTTTCGCGGGCGTAAAGGGCTTCTCGAGAAATGCCTCTCCTGCGTGCAGCAGACTCTGGCGAACCACCGCATCTTCGGTGTATCCGGACGTGAACAGAATGCGCGCATCGGGCTGATTCTCCCTGATACGCTCGGCGAGCTCCGATCCACCCATCTCGGGCATCACGAGGTCGGTCACAATGAGATCGACGGCGTCTTCCTCGCCCTCGCAGACTTTCAATGCTTCAGCGCCGTTGTCTGCCTCAAGAACGCGATAGCCGTTTCTCCTGAGAATTCGCGATGCCACCTGGCGCACTTCTGCATCGTCTTCGACAAGAAGAATCGTTTCCGACCCGATCGATCGATTTCTGCTCGGGGTCCTCACACTCAATTCCTGCGCATCGGCTGCGCGAGGAAGGTACACCTTGAAGGTGGTTCCCTTGCCGAGCTCGCTGTACACCCACACGAATCCGCCGGACTGCTTCACTATCCCATAGACACTGGGAAGTCCGAGACCAGTGCCTTTCCCCTTTTCCTTCGTGGTGAAGAATGGCTCGAACAGCTTGTCCTTCACTTCCTTCGTCATGCCTGCACCGGTATCGGTGACCGCAATCATCGCGTACTCGCCCGGTGTCGTATCAGCATGCTGTGAGGCGTACTCTTCATCGATGACGACGTTCGCTGTCTCGATAATGAGCTTTCCGCTGTCCGGCATTGCATCGCGCGAATTGAGAACGAGGTTCATGAGGACCCGTTCCAGCTCGGTCGGATCTGCGGAAACGGTCCAGATTCCCGGCGCGAGATTGAGCGCCACCTCGACTTTTGAGCCGAGCAGGCGCTTCATCATCTTGCGGAGGCCTTCGATTGTCGTGTTGAGATCGACGCGCGCGGGACGAAGAACCTGCTGACGGCTGAATGCCAGAAGCTTGCGAGTGAGTGCAGTCGCCTTGTCGGCAGCTTTAACGATCTCCACCATGTCATTGCGCAGCGGAGACTCCGGGGGCATATCGGCAAGGATCAGGTCACTATAGCTCATGATTGCCGTCAGCATGTTGTTGAAATCATGGGCAACGCCGCCTGCAAGTCTTCCCACCGCTTCCATCTTCTGCGACATCAGCAGCTGTTCCTCGAGCTGCCTGAACTGCGTTGTCTCCACCACTACGCCGCCAACGCCGGGCTTCTTCCCGGGAAGGGTGATCGGGAAATAGCTACAGAGGAAATGACGCTCTTTTGTTCGATCAACTGTGTTTGTACCGGAGAGCGGAACGTTCATCACCGAGTCGCCGGTTGCCAGAACATCCTGAATTATTCTGTCGACTGTTTCGGCGAGCTCGTCGCTCGCCAGCTGATCGACTGTCTTTCCGGCGTGATCGTGTCCCACCATTCCAGTCATTACTTCGAGCGCGGGGTTCACCCGAACCACCTCGCGGTTTTCGTTGTAGAGAATCACGCCTACGGGGGCCTTGTCGAGCACAACGTTGAGCAGTGATTCCGTCACTTCCTTCACGGAGGTCACACTCGATACTGTGGCCTCGGTTTCCTCGAGTCTTCTGATTGTTTCTTCCAGGCTCAGGTTGCTCTCGGCGAGAGCATTTGCATTTCGATTTGCTTCGTCAGCCTGTTCCTCCAGCTCCATAGCCTGTTCTTCCAGCTCCATCGCCTGCTGCTGAAGATCGAGCGATTGTGTCTGAAGTATGTGCTGCTGATCGATGAGCATGCGTGCCTGTCTGAGTGACCGCCGGCTCAGCCAGAGAAGCGTGAGGAGCAGGAGCGTGATCTCGAGGAAAAGAAGTGCCGTCGACAGGCGCTGCATCACGCCGACCATGCGGACCCTCGCTGCGAAGATTCGCTGCTCGCCGTTCAGGAACGAATCGATTGCGCTGCGAATGGCATCGAAGAGCTCGCGGCCTGCAAGCGACTCGCTTGCGCCTTGCACTGCTTCCGCGCGGTTGTTCAGCGCTGGCAATGCGAATCCGCGCTCCCATCTCTTCACCGCGGTTCTCACAGCGCGCGCGCGGTCCTGCTGCGACGCATTATCCACCGACAGCCGTACCAGCGAATCGAGTTTTGCGCTGAGCGGTACACGGGCGGCCAGCTCGGGGACCAGCGACACTGCCTGGTGTGACAGGAGGTAGCCGCGGACCGACGTCTCGCGGTCGAGCGCGAGTGAGCGCACCTCGCGCGCCAGTCGCCCCGTTTGCTGGCTTTCCAGAACGAGCTGTACGTTGCGGGAGTTGAGCCAGGTGACGAGAGCGAAAGTCAGCCCTACGCCGACGAGAGCGCCGGCGCCAATCCAGAACGCGCGGCGCAGTCTCGGAAGCAGTTTCTCCTGTGCAACTGTGGTCTGAATTGTCCCCGGCAAGTCTGTCCTTGCTTTATCGCTTTGGCGCGTGTGATGTGACGCCTCGCAATATCTGGCAAAAACAGAAGCGAACAATGCCGTTTCTATAACAGAAAAATGCAGTTTTATAACATTAAATGCCTGTATTGCCC
>DASROK010000200.1:0-3995 GCA_035646915.1 Gemmatimonadaceae bacterium | reverse complement strand
GCTACATCCTTGAGCAGGTCGGAGATGTAATAGTCCGACTTCATGGTGGACGCATTGCGAAGGAGAATGCCGACCGTGGAGCTGCTCAGCCGTCCCTTCGACAGAACACGCTTGAGAATGACAGACCGGTAATAGTCGGACTTCATTTTCCCCGCTGCTTCTGCAAACGTGCGCCAGGTATTCTCATCCGCTGAACCCTGGGATGCGAATTTGCCGAGCACTTCCGACATGTAGTAATCGCTGGATGCGAGATCGGTCGAGGCTTGTCGCACGATCGAATTCAGTGTGTTCGAGTCGAGTGTGATTCCCATGTCGAGCAAGGTGCCGTAGTACTTGCTCTTCGGGTATGCGGACGGCATCGCGGAGATCTCGCGAAGTACCGCGTTGAGTCCGCCCGTGCGATAGAGCTGCGGGACGCGCGTATCCGCCGCGAATGCCGTTCGTCGCTCGACAGAGAGAAGTGTCGTCGCAAGCCACGCGCGCGCGTTCGCATCCCACGCTGCACGATCGCCATCGACCCAGTATTTGTGGTCCAGAGCGCCGTTGTCGCCGCGGCTGATTTCGACGCGGCGCGAAGAGCGTCCTTCGCGCTCTTCGATTCTCACCCATCCATCGCTCCCGATTGTTTCTATGTCCGAGAGATCAGCGCGAAGTGTGAAGCTTCCTTCTGCGCGGAGCTCGAGCGAGCAGTTGTCGCGGGAGTATCGAACCGTGTAGGACTGCCGGCTCTTGTTGTGATCATCGGTGTTGATCGAAACGTTGGTATGACCGTCTTCTCCATCCCAGCACACAACTTTCTGCTGAACGGGAGCCGGCAGTGGCGGAGTGGTCGCTGGAAGCTTGAGCTCGAGCGCATCCATTGACGACTTGAGAACGCCGACAGCCGGCAGCTGAACTGCGCGGACAATCGCTGCGGGTGACAATGGGAACGCAGCCGGTGCTGCCGGTGGCATGCTTGTCACTTCCGAGAACGAAAGCGGCGAGGAATGTTCTTCAGTCATTGTCGCTGCAGCCGTTGCCTCTCCCACCGGGGTCAGCGATGCGAGAGGCAGAGCGACAGCGATTGCGGCGAATGAAGTGCCAGCGGCGATGCGGCGATTTACGCTCTTTCGGTTTCTGTGCTTGTCCAGGACAGCGAGCAGACGTCCTGAAAGCTGGGATGGTCTGGCCATGGCGATTGCAGAATGGGAGGTCATTGAGGGCGCGCGAAGTGACCGCGCAACGTCGAGAAGATTCGAGGCGTAGTCGGTGGCGCGTGATCCAGCGTTGATGACGCGGTCGTCGCACGCAAGCTCGCGTTCGACGCGCATGCGATGCGATGCAACCCACGTGAGCGGGTTGAACCAGTACACGCCGCACGCCACCTGTGCCATGAGCTGTGTGAGGCAGTCGCGCCGGTCGACATGAGCAAGCTCGTGCAGCAGAATGTCACGGCACTGCCAGTCGGGCCATCGCTCGGCCCGCGCTGGAACGAGGAGTGTCGGACGAAACACTCCCCACGTCATCGGCATTGTCGTCTCGGTGCTCTCGAGAACTTTCACGCGATTGGCGAAATGTGAGATCGAAGGAGTGGACGAGATAAGCTTTCTCCAGTGTGCGTCGGCTGGTTTCGCATTTCGCGCCAGGAGCCGGATTCGAACCCACGCAACAAATATCGGAATGAGAGTAAGGACAAACCCGGCGATCCAGAGAGGCAGGAGCAGCGATCGCCATTCGACCGGGTTGGACTCTTCGATCACCAGCGGTTCTGTCCGGCGCGCCGGAGTTGATTTGGCGGCGTCGTCGATGACTGCGGGTGCGTCTGACTCGACGGCATTGTCATCCGATGACGCTGGTGTTGTTGCCGGAGCAGCAGGCAATGCAACCGGATCCGGCGCACTGTGCTGCACGACAATCGGTGCAGGAGGAACCCAGACGTCGACTTCTATATGAGGCGCATTCAGTCGCGAGATGGCGATTCCGATTGCGGGGATTGCGAGCGCGCCAATCACTGCGACTGTCCACACAAGATGGCGCGCAGCAGCTGACGCAGATCTCCACAAGACATTCACGAGTCCGGCGATGGCGAGAATCACTGCGGCTTTCACGGCCGCCGCTGCAACGAGATCCAGCAGAGTGGCATCCGTCATGTTCACCTGTCCTCGTGTTTTGCCTGCTCGACGATTTTCGCCAGACGGTCGAGCTCCGATTCCGAGAGCTCCTTTCCCGACATATCCAGCAGGGCCGCTACTGCGTTCGACGTAGATCCGTCGAAAAACGTTTTCACCAGCTGCCTGAGCGCGGATTTCTGGGCGATTGGCCGGGAGACGATGGGCGCATACACGTAGCGGGGCCCGTCATAAGAATGTTTGATGTGTCCTTTTTCGACGAGGATGCGGAGCAGCGCTCTAACAGCCGAGTAGCTGGGCGCTTCGGGGATGTTGGCCTGGACTTCGGCGGCGGTCGCGGAACCCAGTCGATACAGCACATCCATGATTTGTCTCTCGCGTCTGGAGAGGGTGTCCTTGTCCGGCATCGGTCTCCCTTTACGTAGTGCTAAAAATCTAGCAGACGGGTAATAAATTAGCAGAGGCAGAATGAGTGTCAAGATTTAAGATGTAAGCATGTTATCTGAATACTGAATGCTGAATGCTGACGTAGTGAGGAACTGAAAGGGGGAGCCTCTGCGCGCATGCGTGGGCGAGCGGCGCAGCGGCTCGCCCCTCTGTTATCTCTGGATGTTCTCACATTTGTTCCCACTCCACAGGCCCGGTTCGTGCCCTGAAAACCGCTATGAATGACGCACCGGAACCCCCCTTACGGCGACGAAGACCGGCCGATGAAGTTCCGAGCCAGGGCGCCTCGAGCGGTGCAAGAATTCCCAGGGTCGAGCGGCGCAAGCCGGAGCGTCGGGCACTCTTTCTCGCTGAGATAAGCCGGAATCTCCTCGAGTCTCTCGACTATGAGGAAACGCTCGCAAAAGTTGCGCGGCTGGCAATGCCGGAGCTCGGCGCATGGTGCATAGTAGACCTGATCCGCGACGACATGGCGATGGAGCGCCTTGCAGTTTTTCACCCCGATCCAGCGCTCGAGCCGCTGACAAGAGAGCTTGCGCACGGATATCCGCCAAAGCCGGGCGACATCTTCGGCGCGCCGCGCATTGTCGACACGCAGCAGCCCGAGCTCATTTCTGAAGTGACGCCTGAGCTTCTCGATTCCGCAGGCTTCGACAGAAAGGAGCGCGGAATTCTCGAGACGCTGGGATTCTGCTCCTATATGGTGGTGCCCCTCAAAGCGCGCGGGCGCCTCATAGGCGCAATGACTTTTGTCGCCGCGACTTCAGACCAGAGATACACCCCAACCGATCTCCTTTTTGCGGAAGATCTGGCGGGTCGCGCAGCCATGGCGATGGACAATGCCAGGCTGTATCGCGAAGCAGAGATCGCGCGGATGGAAGCCGTCGACGCAGTTGAGCGGGCCGAGATTGCAGACAGGGCGAAGACGGATTTTCTCGCAACGATGAGCCATGAGCTCCGCACTCCGCTCAATGCAATCGCCGGTTACGCCGAGCTGCTCGAGCTTGGAATGCGTGGACCGATCAGCGAGCAGCAGCTTGAAGCGATCAGACGCATTCGCAGAAGTGAGCAGCATCTTCTGGGAATCGTGAACGACATTCTGATGTTCGCGAAAACCGAGACGGGCCGTATTCCTCTCACGCTCGAGGACACATCAGTTGCAACAGTGCTCGAATCGGTTCGCTTCCTCATTCATCCGATGCTTGTTGCGAATGACGTGCGGCTCGTTCAGGAAGGATGCGAAAAACATCTCGCCGTAGTTGCCGATTACGACAGGCTGAACCAGATATTGCTGAACCTTCTCTCGAACGCCGTGAAATTCAGTCGGCGTGGCGGCGAAGTGAGATTGGCATGTGAAGTCGTCGAGCACCTGGTTGCAATTCACGTCGAGGACGAAGGGCACGGAATCGCTGAAGACAAGCTCGAGGACATCTTCGAGCC
>DASROK010000199.1:0-2464 GCA_035646915.1 Gemmatimonadaceae bacterium | reverse complement strand
GTATTATCGGGTGACGGTCTCCCGCAAGCCTCGCTCCGCTCGCATGATGGCGCCGACCGCTGACCGGTACTTGCCTGTCGCTGCACGGAGACCACGCAGAACATCGTAGTCGCCGGCTTCGGTTACAACGAGGCCTTTGATTGGTGATTGGGTCGTCGCCCACGCGAGGACGCCCCAAAGTGCCAGCTCCTGGCTTTCCTCACCGTGCGCAAGCGGGTAGCCGCCGGCAGAAAAGACCCAGTGAGGCTTTGGACGAACTGGGAACGCTCGCATCCATCGGCGCGCTGCGAGCATCTTGTTGTCGAGCGATGTCGCACCGTCGAATCCAGGCATCAGTGAGAAGCCGAGGACGTCGACCGGTGACTCCTTCTTTGCTGCCCAGAAATAGAGAGTGCTGTCGCGTGCGCCGAACGTCGACGCAGAAATGCCCACGCGAATGCGGCGATTCACATAATGCGCGATTCGCGCTGAGCGCGTGATGTAATTCTCCCAGTATTCGGCAGTCTGCACCCCAATCGCGCGTGATCCCTCACCATAGGGATCCACGGCCGGAATGAGAATGTCCGGCCTCAAACGCCGGGAAATCCTGTCGATATCGGCAACGCGCTTGCGAGTGTATTCGGACGGCGATGAGCGGAACTGCCGCGCTGCATCTGCGGGATAACCAAGTGCGATGATGATGAGCGTGCTGTCGGCGCGGCGGTCATCGACAGTTCGTGCGATCGAGTCGAGTGCGGCCAATCCGGCGCCCTCGGGATTGATCGTCATCGAGATCGCATCGACGTCGAGCGAATCCGCGAGCGCGATGTCGCGCTCGAGTGCGAGCGGGGGAGGCGGCCCCTTCAAGTCGGGAAAGATCTTGAGCCCGATCTTGAAGTCTCCCTCGGGATGCTCCTGGAGCTGCTCCTTCGCGTAACGGCGGTAGCTGCGATTGGTGTCGAATGCGTTCGGCATCTCGAGAAGGATGAGCACCGCGATCGCTGCCGCTGCCGCGGCCACTCCCATTCTCACCACTCGACTGAATCGCCAGCGTGCAGGAAGCGAAGGCGACATCAGTGGAACCATGAGATACTCGGGTCCCCACAGCGCCGGCTGTCCAAAGAAGAATCCAAGCGCGTTGGCCTGTGCGGCAGACAGCGCGAAACCGAAATCAGGCGGATCGAATCCCCTGCTCACCGCGAATCGCGATACCGCGACTATCATGATGATCAGGTCGTAGACGAAGATCGGAATACCGAAGAGCGGAGTGACGAGCCGGCGGCTGAGCGCGTACGTCGCCTGAATGGCAAAGAGGAGCGTCGTGAATGGCCAGACCCATGCGACCGGCTGGATTGCGCGTCCGTAGAGAATGGATGCCGACGCGTACGCGATGAGCAGCGCGGGAACGATCAGCAGTCCGCCGAACGACGTGATCGCGGCGAACGTTCGCGGTGCGCGCCTGAGCTGCGACACCCGGCCCGCGACGACGATATCCCACATGATCATTATCGCCGCGGCCGCAACGTACAGAGCGGGGAGCAGGCGGTACGCGCTCAAGGCTCCGGACACGCGACAAAGCTGGAGTTCACCGCATGCGCTTGGCAAGCGTCGAGGCTCATATCTACCTTTGGCTGCATGGAGCGCGGAAAGATCTTCACAATCCCCAACAGCATCTCACTTTCCCGTCTTCTCCTCGCATTTGCGTTCGTCGTCATCAAGGGTCCGTGGCAGCGTGTAGTGCTGATCCTGTGCGCCGCTGCGACTGATTTCCTCGATGGATGGCTGGCAAGAAAAGCCAACAGCTCCACCGTCGCGGGCGCGCTCATAGATCCATTCGCTGATCGTGTATTCGTGCTGGCCGCAGTGGCTTCGTTCCTGGCTGAGGGAAGTCTCTCCACCGGCCAGTTTTTCATTGTTTTATCGAGAGACATTGCCACAGCGGTCGGCTTTGTAGTGGCACGATTCATTCCCGGACTCACCGCCTCGGCGTTCAAGGCCAGAGTGCTCGGTAAGACCGTGACGGGTCTTCAGCTGCTGCTTCTTTTTGTGGTCTTGATCGCTCCCAGGTGGACTCATCCGCTGGTGCTGGTCATCGGGGCACTGTCAGCCGTGTCAATTGTCGATTACACAGCCGCTCTCGAGCGGGAGCGCCGCGCGGCGCGCCGGGCGTAGATGCGCATATCCGTTCTTCTGCTTCTGTTATTCGCGATAAAAGCGGAATCGCAGTCACTCGAGGGAAGGATCGACGCAATCGCGGCCGGGCCCGCCGCAATTCATGCAGGAGCTGGAATCACAGTGCCAGTGGGTACCTACGTGAGATCGGGATTCGATGGCGCAGTCGGCTCATCGAGAAATGGCATCAGCGGCCGCGTCGATGGATTCGCCCGCTTTCATCTCGATCCGTTGAGACAGCACAAATGGGCGCCTTACGGCGGAGGCGGGCTCACAGCGCGTTTCGATGACAATCGGACCACTCGCTACTACC
>DASROK010000198.1:0-15533 GCA_035646915.1 Gemmatimonadaceae bacterium | reverse complement strand
CTCCAGATCCTTGTCGACACCGACAACCGAGAAGACATCATCGGCGAGTTTCTTCACGATTTTCGCGCGCGGGTCGTAGCTCTTGTACACACGGTGGCCAAAGCCCATCAGGCGCGCGCCCTTTTGTGTCTTCACATCCTCGATGAACTTCGGAATGTTCTTCACGTTTCCAATTTCTTCGATCATGCGAAGGACCTGCTCGTTTGCGCCGCCGTGAAGCGGGCCGAACAGCGCTGCGATCCCTGCAGACATCGCCGAGAATGGATCGACGTGCGATGATCCAACAGCGCGCACTGCTGAGGTCGAGCAGTTCTGCTCGTGATCAGCGTGAAGAATGAAAAGAACTTCGAGAGCCTTGGAGAAAATGGGGTTCGCGTTGTACTTCGGCTCCGTCATGCGTGCCACCATCGACAGGAAGTTGTCGACGTACGAGAGATCGTTGTCGGGATAGACGAACGGCAGTCCCTTCAGGTGGCGATAGCAGAACGCTGCAATCGTCGGAACTTTCGCGAGAAGACGGATGATCGAGATGTTGCGCTCGACCGGATCCATGATGTTGCGCGATGAAGGATAGAACGATGCGAGGCCTGCGACGGCCGAGTTGAGCATCGCCATGGGGTGAGCATCGTAGCGGAATCCTTCCAGGAATTTCCGCATGTTCTCGTGCACGTACGTGTGATACGTGATGTCATGCGTGAACTGATCGTATTCCTGCTGAGTCGGCAGCTCGCCATGGCGGAGGAGCCAGGCTACCTCGAGGAAGCTCGAGTCCTCAGCAAGCTGCTCGATGGGATATCCGCGATAACGAAGAATTCCCTTGTCGCCGTCGATGAACGTTATTGCGCTGCGACATGATGCAGTGTTGAGGAAGGCGGGGTCGTAGCTCAGAAGCCCGGGATCGTCTTCTCCACCGGTGGAAATCTTCTTGAGATCATTGGCGCGAATTGCGCCATCACTAATTGGAAGGTTGTAGCTCTTGCCGGTTCTTGAATCAGTTATTTCGAGCCCACCGGGCGGGGCCTGTGTCGTTGCCATTCTTTCTCCCTGTGTTACATCAAAATTAATCGTCCGGCCCTCATGTTTCAGGGTCTCAGGGCCGTTACCACTTTCCATTCCGCCGATGAAACGGGCTGGACCGACAGCCGGCTGCCCCTTTGAAGCAACACCATCTTCTCCAGCCCTTTCGTCCGCCGCAGCTCGTCGAGAGTGATGATGGGCTCAATGGCCCTCAGTGCTTTGACATCGACCATGAACCAGCTGGGCGACTCCCGCTTGCTTTTAGGATCATAGTGGGAGTCCTTCGGATCGAACGCCGTCGGGTCCGGATAGCCCTCGCGAGCCACTTCGGCAATTCCCACAATCCCCGTCGGATCGGTGCTCGAATGGTAGATGAAGACGAGATCCCCTTTCTTCATCTGGTCGCGGAGCGTGTTGCGCGCCTGAAAATTCCTTACGCCGTCCCAGCCGGTCGTGCGCCCCGGCGCGTTCCACAGATCCTGGAATGAGAACGTGGAAGGCTCGGTCTTGAGCAGCCAGTGGCCTTTATCGGCAGTCCTTTCAGGCATCGTTGAGATTTGAGTGTTTGACTGGGGGGATTCTACAAGCTGGAACCATTCCACGCGAATCCCGTAAATTGACGTGTCCGAAAACTTCCATGAGATACATGAATTCACAGCGTGCGCTGAGCGTTTTTTCGCTCCTGACCGCCGTGCTCGCGACTGGGCTCGATGCACAGACGCCGGCAGGGCTTTCCTATCCGCAGGCCGAACGCGGAACTCAGGTAGATGACTATCACGGCACCAAAGTCGCCGATCCATACCGCTGGCTCGAGGATGTAGACTCGCCGCAGACAAAAGCGTGGGTTGAAGCCGAAAACAAGGTGACTTTCGGCTACCTCGCGACAATTCCCGAGCGAAGCGCCATTCGTAACCGGCTCACAGAGCTCTGGAATTACCCGAAGTACGAGACCCCGACGCGCATCGATGACCTTCTCTTTTACTCCGAGAACAGCGGGCTCCTGAATCAGAGCATTCTGTACGTAAAGGACGGAGACAAACCCGCCAGAGTACTTCTCGATCCCAATATGCTGTCTACCGACGGGACCGTTGCGCTCTCGGTCACTGAGCCATCGCCGAACGGAAAGATGCTCGCCTATGCCGTCTCGTTTGCTGGGTCAGACTGGCAGGAAGTGAGGCTTCGTGATGTCGAAAAAGGAAGAGACGCGAAGGACACGCTCAAGTGGGTGAAGTTCTCCGGGATTTCATGGACCAGGGACAACAAAGGATTTTTTTACGAGGGTTATGAGCCGCAGACCGCGGGGAACAAGCTCACCAACGTAGTTCGGAATCAGCGGATTTATTACCATCGCGTCGGATCGCCTCAATCGTCCGACATGCTCATCTACGATCAGAAAGACCAGCCTGACTGGCTTTTCGATGCAGCGGTGACGGATGACGGGAGGTTCGTGATCATCACGGTGTTTCAGGGCACCGATGCACGAACGAGGCTCTTCTACATCTTCCTCGACAATCCGAAGAAACCCGCAATCACTGCGCCCGTTGTGCGGCTGATCGACGATCTCGATTCGGAAAATCATTTCGTTCACAACAACGGCGACTTCTTTCTCGTCCGGACGGATCGCGGCGCATCGAAAGGACAGCTTGTTCAGATCGACATCAACAATTCGGAGCCGCGCCGCTGGGTTTCTGTAATCCCCGAAGGAAACGACGCGCTCGTATCGGCACAGGTAGCAGGACGACAGCTGGTTCTGGAATATCTGCAGGACGCTCACTCCAGTCTTCGCGTATATGGGATGCCTGATCTCGCCATTTCGCGGATGCAGCGGCCGAATGCGCGCCCGGCTCCGATTGTCGGGCCGCCCGCGCGCCGACCTGCATCAACTGATGACCGCCGTCAGCTGAGCGCACCTGGATATCCGTACATCGGAGAGATTCCGCTCCCAGGGCTCGGAAGTGTCGGCGAGATCAGCGCGAAGCCGAGGGAGAACGAGATGTTCTATTCATTCGCCTCATTCCTTTCGCCGACGTCGATCTATCGATACGACATGAAGAAAAAAACGAACGAAGTGTTCAAGGCGCCAAAGCTTCCAGTCGACGTTTCGCAGTTCGAGACAAAGCAGGTGTTCTACTCGAGCAAGGACGGTACACGCGTCCCGATGTTCATCACGATGAAAAAAGGAACGGTGCTCGACGGAAACAACCCGACGATTCTTTACGGATACGGCGGATTCAATATCTCCGAGACGCCGTCATTCTCGGCTGCAAATCTCGTATGGATGGAGATGGGGGGCATTTACGCAGTCGCCAACATCAGGGGTGGCAGTGAATACGGCAAAGCGTGGCATGAAGGCGGCATGCTGGACAAGAAGCAGAACGTGTTCGACGATTTCATCGCTGCCGCTGAATATCTGATCAAAGAGAAGTACACGTCGACACCGAAGCTTGCGATCTCGGGCGGCTCGAATGGCGGACTGCTCGTCGGTGCAGTAATGGAGCAGCGGCCGGATCTGTTCGGGGCAGCCCTGCCCGCTGTCGGCGTGATGGACATGCTGCGCTTTCAGAAATTCACGATCGGCTGGGCGTGGACTTCAGACTACGGCTCCTCGGATGACCCGAAACAATTCGAGTATCTGAGGGCGTATTCTCCATATCACAATCTCAAGCCCGGCACAAAGTATCCGGCGACGCTTGTGACCACTGCGGATCATGATGACCGCGTTGTTCCAGGCCACTCCTTCAAGTTCGCGGCTGCGCTCCAGGCTGCACAGGGCGGCCCTGCACCGGTGCTGATCCGGATCGAGACCAATGCCGGCCACGGCGCCGGCAAGCCGACCACAAAGAGAATCGAAGAAGCGGCCGACAGATTTGCATTCCTGGTGAGAAATCTCGGAATGAAGGTGACGCTCAAATAAATGTCATCATGGATCGTTGTCTTCGATCAGCTTCTCGCTGCAGTCCGGTTCGCACTCGTTGTAATCGCCGGAATATTTGCTGTCTTCTGTGTCATCGACTGGCTTGTGCGAACGAGGAGGGTGAACCTCTTCGGATCTCTCGCGCGATTCTCGCGATCGAAGATCGACCCCATTCTGGAGCCAATCGAGAGAAGAGTTGTGAGGGCGGGAGGAAATCCAGCGAGTGCTCCGCTCTGGGCGCTTGCTGCCGTTGTTGTCGGTGGCATTCTCCTCGTGAGCGTTCTCGATTTCCTTCGCGCGGAGATCCTTGGCCTCGCGTTCGCTGTTCGTTCAGGTCCAGGCGGAATTTTCAAGCTTTTGGTGTCGTGGACATTCGACTTCATTCGCATCGCCATTCTCGTGCGGGTTGTGAGCTCATGGCTTCCCGTTTCCCCTGATTCGGGATGGATTCGGTGGTCCTATGCTGTCAGTGAGCCGATTCTCAAACCACTGAGGCAGATAATTCCTGCGCTCGGCCCAATAGACATCACGCCGATTATTGCTTATTTCCTGATAGGATTTCTTCAGGGCGCCGTGCTCGGAATGATGTGAGTTTCGCGTTTCACGACCAGGCATAGAAATAGTGGCATCAATTCTCATCGTTGGTACAGACGCAGCGCTTCTCGAGGGCGTCGCGCAGACACTCGTCGGTGCAGGACAGCAGGTCACAGTTGCGAAGGACATTCCGGAAGCGCTCGAGACACTTCACGGCAAAAGACCTTTGATCGCTCTCGTGCACTGCGACGAGCTGATCTCGAGAGCGCAAATGCTTCACTCGGCGCTCGCTCACGGCGGTGCGCTCCTCGCATTTCACTGCGATGACGACGAGCGCTACACGCTTCCCTTCAGCGTCAAGCGGACGACTTTAGCGACACTTCGGCTTCCGCTCGAGAGGCAGAGACTGCTGGCGCTCGTGCGATACATCGAAAACCGT
The DNA here is from genome assembly GCA_035646915.1 of Gemmatimonadaceae bacterium. Classification (GTDB taxonomy): domain Bacteria; phylum Gemmatimonadota; class Gemmatimonadetes; order Gemmatimonadales; family Gemmatimonadaceae; genus UBA4720. The sequence goes on along the minus strand of DASROK010000198.1, from coordinate 10,629 downwards.
GCGCACGCCGCGGGGAGAGAGCTCCCGGAATCCGACGAAGCAAGCCGGCCAGGCGACCAGCTTTAGAATTACCGCGCGAACCGCCTGTTGTAGAGCCACACAGCGCGGCTCAGCTCACCGTCGGCTGCAAACTGAACCGGAATGCTCACGCCGAGCGCAGTGGCCCCGCCGATTGTAAACGCAGTCGAGAGCTTATCCCAGTCTCGGCGAAACAGCGCTCGCGCAATTCCAGTCGCCGCAAGCAGAAGACCGCCGTCAGTCAGCGCTGCGCCAATCTGACGAACTCGTACCGCGGCTCGAGCAGCCTCGAGAGCTTCGGGATCACCCTCGAAAACACTGCTCACGTCGCCGGGAAGAAAGAATCCGAGTGTTGCCACTCGCTGCTCGGAATCACCGCGTGTCACCGCAAGCCCGTCCCATACAGGAGCAAGACCAAGCGCGCATGTCTGATAAGTGCAGTTCGCAGGAGCCTGCCGCTGCGCAGCGGCAACGGATGATGAAGCAGCGAGCGCAATGACTGCGGCATAGAAAGAAAATCTCAGCATACTGAGCATCTTACTACAGAACACTCTCCGCCGCCGCTCTTCCTGCGGCCCTTCCAGAAAAAATACAGCCGCCGAGAAAGGTCCCCTCGAGTGCGCGATATCCATGCATTCCACCGCCGCCAAATCCCGCGACTTCACCCGCAGCATACAGGCCATTCAAGGGGTCTCCGTTTGCGCGAAGAACACGCGCCGACAAATCAGTCTCCAGCCCGCCGAGAGTTTTGCGCGTGAGAATGTTGAGCCGCACCGCAATCAGCGGCCCGGCCTGTTGATCGAGCAGCCTGTGAGGTTTTGCAACACGTATGAGTTTGTCGCCGAGATAGTTTCGCGCACCACGTAACGCTGCGACCTGAAGATCCTTCGTGAATGGATTGTCCATTTCACGATCACGCGCTTTGACCTCACGTTCCACCTGCGCAAAGTCCAGAAGATTCCCGCCGGTCAAAGCATTCATCCTCTCGACAAGGCGGCCGAGATCGCTCTCCACAATGAAGTCCACTCCGCGCTCCATGAATGCCTTTACAGGAGCAGGAGCTCCGCCGCCCGCGCGGCCCAGAACACCGCGCACACTCTTCCCCGTGATATCGGGATTCTGCTCGGAGCCCGAGAGCGCGAATTCCTTCTCGATGATCTTCCTTGTGAGAATGAACCACGTGTGCTCGTGTCCCGTTTTCATTATGTGCGCGAGTGTTCCGAGCGTGTCGAACCCTGGAAACAATGGAACTGGAAGACGATTGCCGGTTGCATCGAGCCACAATGAGGAAGGGCCCGGTAGAATCCTGATACCATGATTGGTCCAGACTGGATTCCAGTTGGTGATGCCTTCGACGTAATGCCACATTCGGTCACGATTGATGAGATTCGCACCCGCCGATTGAGACACTCCGATCATTCTCCCATCGACGTAATCGGGAACGCCGGAAAGCATTCGATGAGGAGGCGATCCAAGTCGTGCCGGCCAGTTCTGTCTCACCAGCTCGTGATTGCCTCCGATACCTCCGGACGTGACGATCACCGCCTGTGCATTCACCTCAAAATGCCCAACCACATTCGCCGTGCTCTTCACGCCGCGAGCTACGTCACTTGGCTCGAGTATGTCGCCTCGCGCGCCCGTTACGGCTCCGTCTGTTGTGATCAGCTCAGTGACACGATGCCTGAACCGCAACGCGACCAGTCCGCGTCCAGCAGCCAGTCGTACGCTGTTTACAAATGGCTTTATTATGCCTGGCCCCGTTCCCCACGTCACGTGAAAGCGAGGAACTGAATTGCCCGGGCCGGTTGCGCCGTATCCTCCGCGCTCCGCCCATCCAACAACCGGGAAGAATCGGATGCCGCGCTCGTGCAGATACGCGCGCTTCTCTCCGGCCGCGAACGCTACATATGCCTCGGCCCATTTGCGCGGCCATCGGTCTTCTTCGCGGTCGAAACCTGCGGTACCCAACCAATCCTGCCATGCAAGGTCAAATGAGTCGCGAATGCGCATGCGGCGCTGCTCCGGCGAATTCACGAGAAACAATCCGCCGAGCGACCAGAACGCCTGACCGCCCATGCTCTGCTCAGGCTCCTGCTCGAGAAGAATTACGTGTTTGCCTGCCGCGGCAAGCTCGGCAGTTGCGACAAGACCGGCGAGACCGGCACCGATGACGATTACGTCTGCTTCACCAGATCGCATGGGGAGAAAAAGTTACCGCTAATCTCGCGATGCGCATTGTCATCCGTGATATTCCCTGCATGACATTCCTCCGCCTGCGTTTCGCTTTTGTTTTGTTTCTGCCGTTTCTCCTTGCGAATTCAGCGCATGCCCAGGGTAAGCCGCAGGCTCTCTCTAAAACGGAACAGCGCATTGTGTCGGGCGTGGATTCGGACGTGCCAGACGGCCTGGCACTTCTCGAGCGCCTGGTGAACATCAACAGCGGTACGATGAATTTCGATGGCGTGCGGCAAGTCGGTGAAGCGCTTCGCATCGAGCTCGAGGCACTGGGATTTCGCGTACGGTGGGTGAGCGGTGCAGCCTTCGGTCGCGCAGGACACCTCATTGCCGAGCGTGATGGAACGGGCCCCCGAATTCTTCTCATTGGACATCTCGATACCGTATTCGAGCCGACCAGTGCGTTTCAGAAGTATGAGAAGATCAGCGACACGACAGCGCGCGGGCCCGGTGTGATCGACATGAAAGGCGGCGACGTCATCATGCTTCAAGCATTCAAGGCTTTGAGAAAAGCGGGTGTGCTCAAGCAGATGAGTATCACCGCCGTGTTTTCGGGTGACGAGGAGTCAGCCGGTCGGCCGCTCGAGCTCGCGCGCGCGGAACTGACTGCCGCAGCGAGGAAATCGAAGTATGCGATTGGATTCGAGGATGGATCAGGAGATCCGCACACCGCAGTGATCTCACGGCGCGGTGCGACTTCATGGACACTTACGTCCACTGGCATCCCGGCACATTCATCTCAGATCTTCAGGCCTGACATCGGTGCGGGCGCAATTTTCGAGACAGCGCGTGTACTCGATCAGTTTCGTGCACAGCTCAGCTCGGAGCAGTATCTCACATTCAATCCCGGCTATGCGATTGGCGGAACTGACGTGCAGGTTGATTCAACGCAGCCGGGTGGTCTCGCGTATGGCAAGTCCAATGTTGTGTCGAAAGCCATGACAGTTTACGGAGACATTCGCGCGATCTCTCCCGAGCAGCTGGTGAAATCAAAAGCGACGATGACATCGATCACGAAGTCTTCACTGCCGCATACGACATCCGAGATCAAGTTCGACGACGGATATCCTCCGCTTGCTCCAACCGACGGAAACCGCAAGCTGCTCGCCGTTTACGACAAGGTGAGCCGGGATCTTGGAATGTGGCCGGTGGTTGCAGTCGATCCGATGCGAGCTGGTGCTGCCGATGTGTCGTTTGCCGCGCCGTACGTCCCGATGGTGCTCGATGCGATTGGGCTTGCCGGCTGGGATGACCATACCGACAAGGAAACAGCGGATCTGAGAATGTTCGGCCCGCTTACAAAGCGTGCGGCGCTTTTCCTGTATCGACTGAGTACTGCTTCGCCTTAGGCTTCTGTTTGTAATGAGATTCTTTGTCCTCGCGTTCCTCTCGGTATGTCTGTCGCGGAACGCGACCGCTCAGGTTGTTCCCGGAATATCCGTGCTGGTAAAAGATTCAGTTCATCTCGTGAGAGGCAAGCGGGTTGGGCTGATAACGAATCACACAGGCCGGGATGAAAAAGGCTCGAGCTCGATAGACTTGCTGTACAACGCGCGAGGCGTGAAGCTCACGGCGCTGTTCGCGCCTGAGCATGGCTTGAGAGGATCCGCCCGCGGCGGTGCGACTATCGCTTCCGGCGTGGACGAGAAGACTGGAGTCCGGATTTACTCCTTGTATGGGGAGACCAAAACACCGACGGCGCGAATGCTCGATGATGTCGATGTAATCGTCTACGACATTCAGGATGTCGGCGCGCGAATGTACACCTACGTGTGGACGATGACGCTTGCCGCGGAAGCTGCAAAGAAAGCTGGAAAGCAGTTCATCGTCGCTGATCGCCCCGATCCGATTCGGGGTGATATCGTTGAAGGTGGCTTAATCGAGAAGCGTTACCGATCGTTCACCGGGCTCCACAACGTTCCTTTGAGATACGGTTTAACGCCGGGTGAGCTCGCGCGGTATTTGTCGAGCAATGGTGACATCGATGCTGATCCCATTGTGATTCCGATGAAAGGATATCGGCGGTCGATGTGGTGGGACAACACAGGGCTCGAGTGGATAGCGCCGTCGCCGAACATTCGCGATACGGAAGCCGCTCTTCTTTATCCGGGCATTTCATTCTTCGAGGCGACGAATGTCAGTGAAGGCAGAGGGACTGACTCTCCGTTTCGTCTCATAGGTGCGCGTTGGCTTAACGACGCGGCAACAATTGCACGTATGATGAATGCCAAAGCACTCGGCGGAGTGAGATTCGAGGCCGTGCGGCGACGCATTGGTCGCGGCGAAAAGTTCGGGGGAGAAACAATTCCGATGATTCGCATCATCGTTACGAATCGCAACAAGGTCAGATCATCGGAGATTGGAGCGCATCTCCTGCGGGAGATTTACTCGCGTCATCCGAAGCAGTTCAGATGGCAGCAGGGCGCAGGTATCGAGGAGCTGTCCGGATCTCGCGAGCTCAGGAGTGCGGTTGAGAAAGGCGGTATCGATTCGCTTCTCGCGAAATGGAGAAGCGAATCTGAAAACTTCATTCACCGCGCGTCGGGATCGATCCTTTACTAGTTACGGTTCGTCGCAGACAATCGATAAAGCCTTCATCCAGGATGGCGCGCGAATGCGAAGGGCTTTGACAGGCTGCATCTGAGACGTGCATGCAACACTTGCTTTGACCGGCCATGATTCGAACCCGATGGTCGCTGCAGTCTGTGGAGTTTCGCTGGACCATTGCGCGACAACCCACGGCAGACACGAGATCTCAACCCCGCCAAGGTACGGGTATATAGTGACATTCGAGTTCCATGATACGCGAACCTTCGTGACCACTCTTCCGCTTGCGCACTGAAGCGTGAAGGCTCCCACTGAAAGCGCTGCGGGATCCAGCGGCGCGGGAAGCGAAGCGCTCAGCTTGCCAATCGAGCCGCATACGGGCGTGATCTTCTGAATGAACTTCGTTCGCGATCCCGCAATTCCTACGACCATCTTTCCGGCGGGACATGCGGCAGTCGTTCCACCGGATGATGCTATTCCGATGTAGGCCGAAACCTGGGGCGTAAGATCGCCCGGAAGGATTAACGTCGCCGAAGAACCTGTCGTATCCACCTGCGCGTCTGCGGACATCGAGAAAAGCGCGACCAGCATCAGTACGATTGAGTATCTCATTGGTTTACCCGGAAACGTGTCGCTCAGAATGACTTGTTGTTGTTGGTCTTGCTCGTTTCCGCAATCGCGTTTGCCGGATCTACGCGAATCTCGTACAGAGGATCCTGCCAGTCGTACTGCGTCTCTTGTCCGACAGTCTGAACGCATTCGCCGCCGGTTGCCTGATACAACTGCTGGGTTGCCAGCGGCGGCACGAGTCCGAGTCTCGCAACCTCCGTCTGCGATTCGGGCCTCGAGTACGTGAAAGTCTTCGTCGCTCCAGCACTGAGACTGCTCACAGTCTGATCGCTGACGAGGACGCCGTTCCGATACAGTCGAACATGAAACGACGTGGCGCTGCCCCCACCAGCGTTCTTCACTCCCCATGTCATGTTTGGCACGGTGATTGTTTTGACGATCGCCTGTACAGCCTGTGCAAACATTCCGTTACAGAAAGTTTCGCCGGACAATTTTCGTTTCTGAGCGATGTGCCTGAGGAGCGGCGTTCCAGTGACAGGCAGAAGGTCTGGTTTGGCTGTGGTAGATCCACCGAGAGTGGGTGAAGTGGCGAACGCGGTCCCGCATATACCGCCTGCTACAGGAATTTTGAGACCCGTCGCTTTCTTATAGGTCATGTCTTCGGGTCCATCGACGTCGATGAACTGTATGTCCACTCCGCCGCACGATGGATTGACGCCGCTCACCGTCAGGCTCGTCGAGCTTTTTGAGACGATCACTGCGTTCTTCAACGTGGTAAGTCGCGGGAGAAGCTCGGCGACATTCATTCCTTCGCCATTGATCGTGTACGTCGTCTGTTGATTCGGCGTGACGATATCAGTCGGGTTGATCGAGGTTATTGGTCCAGTTTCATAGACTCTGACCTTGAATGACACTGGGCCCGAAACGCAATCGATGGCCACGAGCGGACAGCTCACATGCACCGAAAGAGTTTTTTCGCCACGTGAAGCCGTATTCGAGGCGTTGAGAATTATTTGCACTTCTCCAGTCCAGTTGACGCTTTGTTTGCCCTGGATAGTGCCGGTGACGCCGCCACTTCCAGCCACGTAGTCGACGTTGTCCATGTTCGGGCCAGTGATCCATATCATTCGTGTTTTTCCCTGGCCGATACTGACCGTGCTGACAGTCTGCCGTTCGACCGTTCTTGTGTTCTGCTCGATCTTGACGATATGGGGAACCCACGGAGGCAAGGTTCCAATCCCCAGCATTCCAAGTAATGGCAACGTCGCAGCTGATTTCCTGAAACTCATTCGGTGCAGGCTGATTCTTGTCATCGCGGCTCTCGCAGGATGCTCGTGGATGTTGTTCCCTCGTATTGGATAGCCATACCTGGACACGTTGGTCCTCCCGTTCCCGCGCTCAGTATGAGCGTTACTGCGCTCGAAGTTCCGCTTACCGGGATGTAAACCGTCTTCCCGATGTATCCGGCTTTTGCTGCTGTTATTCCGTACACCGGCTTTCCCGCGAGCGTGAACACAGCGCGGCCGTATGTCCCTCCTGACTTCACAGTCGCATAAGCGTCGACATCAGACTGTGAGCCTATGCACACCTGCACGTTCTGAAGCGCTGTACCGTCAGTTCTCTTGCCGAATACCACCAGGGTGTAGCTCCCTTCGCCCGTCGCACTGAATGTGACAACCGGCTTTCCTGTGATTCCGGCGGTTGCTGTGTTGGCTCCCGCATTTGGTCCAAGGATCCAGCTGTTGGCGCGTGCGATTCCGTCAGCGCCGGTATAAACCGTTTCGGGCGTGATCGATCCCCCACCCGATGTGACAGCGAACCGGACTCCAGCCCCGTTCATCACGTTGTTGAACTGATCGCGCACTAGTGCAGCGGGTCGCGGGTTCGCGACACCACCGGCCACCGAAGTTTGCGTGAGCTCGCTCGCCGCTTCGATGGTGGTCGCAGAATATGCACCTGCAACTTTCAACACTGCGGCCGGTAATCCGGCAACGGTTGCGGACGCCGTCTGAAAACCGATGAGATTTCCGAGCGTCCACGTCGAAGGATGTGCGGTTCCGTCTGATGCTGTTACGACAGTCAATGGTGACATCGACCCGCCACCGCTTGTCACTGCGAATGTGACGGTGACACCAGGAAGTGCAGCTCCATCCTGGTCTGTCACTTTGACCGTCATTGGTGGAGCGTACGTCATCGTCGCTCCCGCGGCAAAACCGTAGGTCCCCGACAACACCGGCGTTATCGCGGATGGAACTCGCGGTGCCGTTGCTGTTGCGGTGAACGCACCGGGAGCAAGCCCGCCTGCCGTCGCAGTTACCGTGTACTGTCCGGCGGTGTATCCAAGGATCCAGCTCGCAAGCCGCGCGATCCCGTCACTTCCGGTAGTGACTGTTGCTGCGCGATTGATTGTCACGAACGTCGTTCCGGTTGAAGCTGTCTGTGTCGCCGTTCCCAGTACCTGTCCGCCGGTCGCGCCTACTACGAATTGAACCGCAACTCCGGCGAGCGGATTGTTGTTCTGATCGCGAACACGCACTGCAGGCGCCGTTGCTACCGGAGTGTTGGTGATTCCCGTCTGACTCACGGCTGTTACAGTCTCGAGTCTGGTTGCGACTGGCGCAGGCGGAGCGGGTGGAGGCGGTGGCGGTGCTACCGAAGTTCCGCCGCAAGCCGGACCACCTGTTCCCGGTTGTGGACTCATCGAGACGTGATTGTTTTTTCCCGGCTTCAGCTCGACAATGACCATCTGGCCGGTGAATCCGCTTTTCGATGCAGTTACGAGAACAGTTTCTCCCGCCGGAAGGTTCTGAAACGCATTCTCTGCAACGCCGCTCGATGATGTGACTTCACTGCCGTAGAAACTGCGATTTACAGAAGTGCCGATGCACACCGTAAACCCGGCCACTGATGCGGCATCGACCGGACGTACCGTGACATCGACCTTTGCATTCTGTGCGGACGATGAAGCCGAAACGAACAGAACGCCCGCAAAAGCAATTGAAAGCGAGCGGATGCGCATCGATCAGCCTCCGATGTAGCGAGTCATTACCGTCTTGCTCACGCTCTGTGTGCCAAGCTTCGCTGTTATTGTCGCGCAGCCTTCTCCCTTGCCGGTAATCTTGAAATTCGTAGTGGTGTACGTCTGCGGCACCGAATCCGGAACGGTGACAATCGAGGTATTGCTGCTCGACAGGCGCCAGGATGGACGGGTGAGAGTGATGGAACCCGACGGCGCAGTGCGGTCTGGCGTGGAGAGGGTCAGAGTTTTCGTAAGAGATCCATTCGACAGACCCGGGTACGGAAGTACCTGGTCGGGAACTTTCATCGTGAACGACGTGGATTGAGCGAGAGGATGCACTACCACATCATCGGTGCGGGTGCGACCGCCATACGAAGCGCTGATTTGTGCGCAGCCCGGCGCGATACCAGTCACTTCGATGACCACAGTTCCGGTGGAGGAAGCCAGCTTGGATAGAGGCACCTGCGCAACGGAGGAATTCGAGCTCGTGAAGGTGACCACCGGTATCGGCGATTTTGTCATCGAGATAAGGGTCGCCGTCGCCGGCGTCTTCGAACCCGCGGTAATTCCGTACGACGCGACTGAAAAATCAGAGAGCTCGGAGCTGATCACCACTGACGCGACGGCCAGTGCCGAGAGACTGAGGGGTATGGAGAAGAGATTTTTCATCGATTCATTCCTTGATTGAGGGAGTTGATCCGGGAGAGAAAGAACGCCATTCCGATTTCGACAGCTCGCGCCCAAGCAGGTCGAGAGCGACAACGCGCCACCTTGGAGTCGCGCCGGCCTTTTCCAGGAGCCATGACGGCGCGCGATAGACACCAGCGCCACGCGGCACAATCGCGGCATGGACATCTTCACCGTTTTCATTTCTTACTTCGACGCGGAAGAACGCTGCGCGAACACCACCTTCGATCCACGTGAAGTCGATCGGAGCATTCGCGGCAATCGCTGCATCGGCGATTGGCGACAGCGCTTTCACCTGTGCCGATGCAGTCGTTTCTGCGAGATCGCTCGACCCCGCGCCAACTACATATCGCAGCGGCGGCATCGGAAATCCTGCGACTGCGCCCGCATGCACAACTCCGACTCCTGCTCCCGCCGATCCAAGATTCGAATCAGCTTCCTTGTCATCGCTTGCTTCGATTCGCAGAAGCAGCAGGTAGACGCCTTCGGTTGTCGTCGTGATGCGATCTACATCAGGACCGCGCAGCACATACTGACCGGTTGGCGGAAGGAAAACATTGAACCGCGAGATCTCGGTGTATCTGCGCTGCGTGCCGCGTTCCTCGAGCGGCAGCGTTGCCTCGGTGAGCAGATCGCGCTCCGAGGGAACCTCCTCGCCCGGATAGACAAGCTCCCATCTGCCCTTGAGACGCCCCGTACCGTTGTAAAGAATGCGGGCTGAGAGCTGCGGCACCGCCTCACCAGGCTTGATGAAAAGAATCGGCGTTTCCACATCGAACTTCACCGCGACGTCGACGAGCGAGAACGGAACTCTAGCCCCGCCTCCTGCCAGACGACATGTCACGGCGACATACTGTTCCTGCCCCGTCGCTGCATTCCTGAAACGGCGCACGTAGAAGAAACTCGACTTCTGTCCTTCTTCCGCAGCTTGATATGCGCGACGCGCGACAGACGGCGGAATCGACATGATATCGGTAAAGCCCCCAACTCCACTCAACCGCGACTGATCGAGTCGAATCGGAAGGCGGCCGAAGATCGTCGATGGATCACACTTGAGTCCGACATCAGGAGCAGCCGAAATGAGCTCGCCGCACCATTCAGCTTCGATCGGCCGGAATGCACCGAGTCCGCCAAAGGTGAGAAATGCTGTCGTCGCACCGTTGGTGTTCACGTTCACGCCAGTGGGATTCACCTTGATCTGCGCGGATGCAGACTGCGCGGCGACAGAGAGAAGCAGCGCAACAGTTGCGCGCCGTGTTGCACTGTTAGAACGCATTGAGGCTCACTCCGCTGTTGAGTGACCAGAGATCTTTCGAAACCGAAGGCTGCCTGAGGGCTCTGATGACTGGCGTCACCGTTCCCGACTGTCGCTGATATCGCAGGAAAAGCCGTCCCGATGGCCTCTCAGATACTCCGCGAAGGAGCTTGAAATTCTCGGAGAGCTCGACCGACAAGTCGTCGCTCTCGGCGTCAGTTGTGAGCGGATAATCCCGAATCCATGTGCGTGAGAAGACAGTCGCGAGCGCCAGATTTCGCGACGGCCTCAGGTCCAG
>DASROK010000197.1:0-18876 GCA_035646915.1 Gemmatimonadaceae bacterium | reverse complement strand
GTCTCAGGGAAATCGCTGAGGGAGAGTTCTACACGCATGGAGCTGTGGAGCGACTGAACGCGGACTACCGCGACAGCGGTGTGGCTCTTCCCCCAACCACATACGCAGGATCAGTCGCGAAAGGTCACGACTGGACCGGCGCATTGATTGTCGCGCCACCGTCAGCCGGCGGATCTACGTGGCTTCGCCGGTTTGGAACATCGTCGACTGCGTTCGTATCCGGATGGATGCGTGTTCGCGGTGCAAGACGTAGGCGCTCCGTCGATCGCGGATTCGTTCTCTCCGACCACGTAGACTGGCCTGCCTTGATGAGCGCAATCGAAGAAACAGGCGCCGACCGTGTGCTTGTCACACACGGTTACCGCGATCAGGTCGTCCGTGCGCTTCGCGAGAAAGGATGCGATGCAGATTCGCTTGCAAGCAGGTGGGAAGGAGAAGGCGAAAGCGAGCTGCAGGAAGACGTCGTGCCGGATGACGAGGCTTCGCCTGAATGAAAAAATTCGCCAAGCTGTTCTCCGAGATAGACGCGACTACCCGCACGAATGAGAAAGTCGATGCGATGAGCAGGTACTTCACGCATGCTGATCCCGCTGATGCGGCATGGGCAGTCTGGTTTCTCAGCGGCGGCAGGCCCAAGCGACTCGTCCCGGTGCGATTGCTTGCCACATGGGCGATGGAAGAATCACAGGTGTCCGACTGGTTGTTCGAGGAGTCGTACCACGCTGTTGGAGATCTGGCCGAAACAATCGCGCTTCTTCTTCCTGACAATCCTTCGTCGAGCGACGCATCGCTCGATGAATGGGTTCGCGAAAAACTCCTTGCGATTGGCGGAGCCTCCGAAGAACAACAGAAGGCGATCGTACTCGATGCATGGCGCTCACTCGGCGGCATCGAGCGATTTGTCTGGAATAAGCTCATTACCGGCAGCTTTCGCGTTGGAGTTTCTCAGTCTCTAATGGTGAGAGCGTTGTCACGCGCTAGTGCAGTTCCCGAAGGAACGATTTCGCATCGGCTCGCCGGTGATTGGAAGCCGACAGCAGATTCATATCGTCAGCTCATTGCCGAAGGAACGGAAGCTCCCGCGGAATCCAGCCCTTATCCGTTTTATCTCGCGTACGCATTGGAGAGCGAGCTCGAAGACCTCGGATCTGTTGAAGAATGGCAGGCCGAATGGAAATGGGACGGCATCCGAGCTCAGCTCATTCGCCGGAAAGGCTCGACGTATATCTGGTCGCGCGGCGACGATCTCCTCACCGATCGATTTCCCGAATTGGTAGAAGCGTCAGAATGGCTGCCGGATGGAACTGTAATCGATGGTGAGATTCTTCCGTGGCGCGATGATCGCCCGCTTCCGTTCGCGCAGCTGCAGCGGCGAATCGGCAGAAAGAATCTCACTGCGAAGATCAGATCGGAAGTTCCGATATCTCTCGTTGCGTATGACCTGCTCGAGCTGAATGGAGAGGACGTACGCGGACGACCCCTTTCATGGAGACGAGAGCAGCTCGCTCAACTTGTAAAATCGACAAATGCAGAATCCCGGTTGCTGATTTCTCCAATCGCTGAAGCTGCAACATGGACCGACGTACGCTCGCAAAAGGAAAAAGCGCGCGAGCTCGGATCGGAAGGATTGATGCTCAAGCGTCTCGATTCTCACTACGGGGTTGGACGGCGCAAAGGCGGCTGGTGGAAATGGAAGCTCGATCCGTATTCGGTCGATGCAGTGATGATCTACGCACAACCAGGTCATGGTCGGCGCGCGCTGCTTCACACCGATTACACTTTTGCCGTACGCGACGGAGAGACGCTCGTGCCGTTCGCAAAAGCGTACTCGGGTCTCACCGACGCCGAAATTCGCGAGATGGATGCGTGGATCAGGAGAAACACTGTCGAGAAATTCGGGCCTGTGCGGTCGGTAAAACCGGAGCAGGTGTTCGAGCTCGGCTTCGAGGGAATTCAGGCATCGCCGCGGCACAAATCAGGAATCGCAGTTCGGTTTCCGCGAATTCTGCGGTGGAGAAAGGACAAGCCTGCAAGCGAAGCCGACACTCTCGATTCACTGAAGGCTCTTCTTGCTTCAGCAGAAGGCGGCAGCGCGTGACAGATCTTCGCGCAGCCGAGGACTGGTTTGAATCACGCGGCTGGCATGCATTCGATTTTCAGCGCGAAGTCTGGAGAGCATACGCCGCAGGTGAGAGCGGACTCATTCACGCTGCGACGGGTACGGGAAAGACATATGCCGCGTGGTGGGCGCCGCTGCTGGAGTACTTGAGCGAGCCACGTTCGAGAATTTCGAAGAAGCGCGCTCGCAGCTCTGCCCTTCCCCTCCGGGTCCTGTGGATTACACCGCTGCGCGCGCTTGCTGCGGATACCGCTGGTGCGTTGCTCGAGCCTGTATCCGATCTCGAGCTTCCATGGACAGTCGAGACTCGAACGGGCGACACGAGCGCTGCATCGCGATCGAGACAGAGCAGGCAGCTTCCAACGGCTCTCGTTACCACACCGGAAAGTCTCTCTCTTCTTCTTTCACGTGACCATGCATCCGGACAGTTTGCCGAGCTTCGAGTCGTTGTCGTCGATGAATGGCACGAGCTGATGGGCACAAAGCGAGGCGTTCAAACGCAGCTTGCTCTCGCACATCTTCGCGTTATCTGTCCGCGTCTTCGCACCTGGGGATTGTCAGCGACGATCGGTAATCTCGAAGAAGCAAAAACAACGCTTCTCGGATCCCGGCCGTCGCGATCACGAATTGTGCGAGGTGTCGAGCCCAAGACAGTCGTTGTCGACTCATTGATTCCGCCGGTCATCGAGCGATTCCCATGGGCGGGTCATCTTGGAACGCAGATGGTCCCACAGGTTGTTTCGGCAATCGAAGAAGGCGAGACGTCTATCGTGTTCACCAACACACGCTCGCAAACCGAGATATGGTATCAGGCAATTCTCGCAGAGCGCCCCGATTGGGCGGGAACGATCGCACTGCACCACGGCTCACTCGATCGAAAACGGAGAGAATGGGTTGAAGAGGGGCTTCGCACAGCGAGGCTTCGCTGCGTTGTCGCAACATCGAGCCTCGACCTTGGCGTCGATTTTTCTCCGGTCGATCGTGTCCTTCAGATTGGAAGTCCAAAAGGAATTGCGAGACTTCTTCAGCGTGCCGGCCGAAGCGGACACCGCCCCGGTGCCAAGAGCAGAGTTACGTGCGTGCCGACGCACACGCTCGAGCTCATCGAAGTCGCCGCCGCTCGTGACGGAATGGAAGCCGGCGCGATCGAATCACGCTATCCGGTTACGCGGCCGCTCGATGTTCTCGCTCAGCATGTCGTCACCATAGCCGCCGGAGAAGGATTCAACCCTGACGAGCTGCTGCATGAAGTGCGGCAGACTCAGGCGTTCGCCAATCTGCCCGACGACGAGTGGAGCTGGGTGCTGGGCTTTGTAAGCAATGGTGGAGCGGCGCTCGAGGGTTATCCGGAGTACTCGAAGGTGGTGCCCGGCGCGGATGGAATCTGGCGCGTTGAAGATCGAGCGATTGCGCGCAGACATCGCATGTCGATCGGAACAATTGTCGGTGATGCGCACATTGGTATCCAGTATCTCCGCGGCTCAAAACTGGGCACAGTCGAAGAGTCCTTCATTGCGCGGCTTTCCCCCGGTGATCGCTTCGTATTTGCCGGGACTCCACTCGAGTTTGTGCGCGTGCGCGATATGATTGCGTGGGTTCGTCGTGCGCCGAATGTGAGCGGCTCCATCCCGCGGTGGCAGGGGAGCCGGCTGCCGATGTCGCCAAGTCTTTCATCCGCGCTGCGAAACCGTTTAGGCGAAGCTGCTGAGGGAGTCTTTCGCGGAGCTGAGATGGAAGCACTCCGTCCGATTCTCGAGGTGCAGAGAAAATGGTCCCGGATTCCGAGGCCGAATGAATTCCTCATCGAGAGGGTGAAGAGTCGCGAGGGGTTCCATCTCTTTTTCTTTCCATTCGAGGGTCGCCTGGTTCATGAGGGACTCGCGGCGCTGTTTGCCTGGCGTGTGTCACGCATTCAGCCGATAACATTTTCAATGTCGTTCAATGACTACGGGTTCGAGCTTCTCTCACCTGATGAAGCGCCGATCGAGGAGGCGTTGGATTCCGGCTTGCTCGATTCCTCGAATCTCGTCGATGACATTCCCGCGTCGCTCAACGCGACCGAGATGGCGAAGCGGCAATTCAGGGAAATTGCGCGAGTTGCCGGTCTCGTATTCCCCGGGTTTCCGCATTCGGGAAAAAGCGCGCGCCAGCTTCAGGCGTCGAGTGGATTGTTCTTCGATGTGTTCATGCGCTACGATGCCGGCAACATGCTGTTGTCGCAGGCTCAGCGGGAAGTCCTCGAGCGACAGTTGGAGAGAACGCGTCTCGGTCACACGCTGCAGCGGATATCCGCAGCAGAAGTGATTCTCACAAACCCTCCGCGAACCCCGCCTCTGGCTTTTCCGCTGCTCATAGATCGAACAAGGGAGAGAGTTTCATCGGAAAAGCTCGCCGATCGGATACGAAGAATGCAGCGCACTCTGGAGCGAGCCGCGGGGTGATGGAAATCGAAGTGAGAGGCGAGAAACTCACTCTGTATGCCGAGCGTGCCGCGTTCTGGCACAGGGAGAGAGCATTGCTGATTGCCGATCCACACTGGGGCAAAGCTGCAACTTTCCGCGCCGGTGGAATTCCTGTTCCCGGTGGGACCACGAATGAAGCAATCTCGAGGCTCGAATCCTTGCTCCGGAAAACAAATCCGAAGAAAGTCATCTTCCTCGGCGATCTCCTGCATGCGAAACCCGGGCGATCGAAGGAAATGTTCGCCGCGCTGGAAAGCTGGCGAAAAAGCCGCGCCGAGCTCGACGTGATTGTCGTCAGGGGAAATCACGATAAGCGAGCGGGTGATCCTCCGCCCGAGCTGTGTTTCGATTGTGTGGATGCGCCGCTGCGGATTCCACCGTTTGCCTTCGCGCACCATCCAACGCATGATGCGGACGCATTCGTAATCGCCGGTCACGTACATCCGGGAATCCGTATCTACGGCCCGGCGCGACAGCGCGAAAGACTTCCTTGTTTCTTTTTCTCGGAGGATCACGCGGTCCTGCCGGCTTTCGGGGATTTTACCGGCCTGGCAAACGTAGACCCTGCCGAAACCGACAGGGTCTACGCGATCGCCGAGGAGAAGATCGTATTAGTAACTATTAGTTACTAATATTTCCTTATTTCTTGATCAGAGCGGCTACAGCCGGCGGCGGCGAAATACTTACTCCTGCGCCGTCGCCAAACTCGACGGACGCAATGGTGAGGATCTGCTGCTGGCCCATCACCTCGAGCACAGTCTTGGTGGGAACCGTCACACCACCGAACTTCTTGTAATCCGAAAAAGTCGTGACGACCGGCACTTCGCCCATCGAAGTCTTCTGCGTGCTGAACGAGCCGACAACCAGTCCCGTCGCTGCGCTGTAACAGTCAGTAGTCTGACGACCTGACTTCCACGTCAGCTTGACGAGATAACAGCGCTCGGAGTTCATCGTGGTGTCCTTCACCGTTTCCATGGAGGAAAACAGCTCGGCGGAACGGAGGTTCGCGCGGCGATCGGCATCATCTTTCATCTGGTCCAGCTCTGCACCTGTCAGAAGGCGTGGGCCCTGCATCGGATCACTGGACCACCCGTTGGTTCCGTCAAAACCAACCTGCACCTCTCCCATGCCGGGAATGGTCGTAACCATCTGCATGAGGTTGGGTGAAAGCTGAGTCATCAGGAAGGTCGCGTTGATTCCAGCGGAAGGCATTGTCATCGCGCCCTTGGTGACGATCGACTTTGCATTGAGGTAGGCAGGCCCGCCGACGGCAGCGGCATGTTTGGCCACAAGCGTCGCCGCTGGTGGAAGAGCGGTCGTAGTCTGCGCGCTGGCAAGCTGCACAGCCGCAAAGAGCGGCATCACGGCGCCGGTCCAGCGAATTGCGTTACGAATCATGGTGTCTCTCTGAATACAGGTTTGGATACAAAGCTAAGCGCGAATCAAGGGCTGTCCTAAGACTTTTTTCCCGACTTAATCCACCTCACGGCGGCGTCAACTGGCGCGTCACGCCCTGCCGCAATATCCGCGACACGCAAGGGCACAACCTCGTCGGGGTCGGCGCCCGATCCCTCGACTCGCTTGCCCCTGGGATCGGTGAAGTCCGCCACCTCGTGAACGAATACATCTCCGGACGGAAGTCGTTCCATCAGCGCTGGAAGCGCTGCCCCGGCACTCCTTTCTCCAAAGACCCGCGCACGCCCTATTCGTTGCATTCCGGTGGCGAAAATCTCGGACGTGCTTGCAGACATAGGGTCCACAACGATTGCCATCGGCCCGGCGAATGGCCTCACTCTGCTTCCGTCCGCACGGGACTCTCTGGGATTGATCACGAAGTTGAGAGAAACCTGTCTCGACCGCATCGTACCGAGAGACTGGCTGGTATCGACGAAATAGCCGCCGAATCCCATCACCATTGCGCCCAGACCGCCAGGATTTCCGCGCAGATCGACGATGATGCCTTCGCATGTGCGAACATTGTCTACTGCTTTCTCGAGCTGTGG
Organism: Gemmatimonadaceae bacterium; assembly: GCA_035646915.1. Taxonomy (GTDB): domain Bacteria; phylum Gemmatimonadota; class Gemmatimonadetes; order Gemmatimonadales; family Gemmatimonadaceae; genus UBA4720. The sequence goes on along the minus strand of DASROK010000197.1, from coordinate 12,292 downwards.
GCCAAGCTCCGGAAGCCAGATGTTGAATGCAATCAGGCCAACGCATCCGCCCGGTGTCGGGATGCGATCCGTCTTCACGAGTCCCGCCAGCGGCGGAAGATTTCCGAACTGCGAAACAAGCCCTCGCGCTGGAACCGCAGTAAGCCGTGTCTCGTGGTCAGTCCAGACGTGCAGCATGTCACCAACAGCAGGCGACAGAATTCCATTAAGACTGTGAAGCATGTCGGCGAGGGCACGAGGTTGTGCAAGCTCGGGCAGGGCTCGCACGTGTTTCATTGCGCTGTCGGTATCCTTGCCTTCGACTCTTCGCACGCGCTGGCCCGGGCGTATTCCCGCATTCCACGCGGGGCTGCCATTTTCGACCCTCCACGCAACCACGTTTCCATCTGCAACTCGAACAGCCAGTCCCACGGTTCCTCTTCCATCTGCTGTTTTTGGATTCGGCTCTTCAGTCGCGATACGCGCGGGAATGATGTAGAAATGCGAATCAGGGATGTATGCAAGTGCGTCCGCGAGAACTTTATCGAGCTCGGATCTGTTCGTGACCGCCTGAGCGCGGGGACGAAGCGCGACGCGCATTTCCGCCCACTTCGTCGATACGAATGCGGTGTCGACGTATGTATTGCGTACCTTGCTCCACAGGCTGTCGAACGTTGCGACCGCAACCGCCGGTGAAACCGGCTCGGCGTTGTGCGCTACGGGCGCAGACGCACAGCCGACAGCGGCAGTCAGGAAAAAAAGACGGCACGATTTTCTCATTCGATCCTTCATTATGCAGAAGAGACGCATTGGCAGACTGGATGTCTCAGTTGTCGGCATTGGCTGCAACAATTTCGGCAGGCGCCTGGACGAAAAGGCCACTGCAAAGGTAGTTAACGCCGCGCTCGACGAGGGAATCAATTTCTTCGACACAGCCGACACCTACGGCTCGACGAAAAGCGAAGAGTTCCTAGGGCGCGCCCTGGGTAAAAGGCGCGAAGACGTGATCATCGCGACCAAGTTCGGCATGAAGGTCGACGCCGAAAGGAAAGGTGCGAGGCCCGAATACGTGAAGCGCGCTGCTGAAGACAGCCTGCGACGACTCGGCACAACTCACATCGACCTGTACCAGCTTCACACGCCGGATGAGACTGTGCCGATCGCCGACACCCTTGGCGCGCTCGACGAGCTCGTGAAAGCTGGAAAGGTGAAAGAGATTGGCTGCTCGAACTTTACTGCAGATGACCTGCACGAAGCTGACACGTGCTCCAGACCCGGTGCAGCTCGATTCGTGAGCGTTCAGAACGAATACAGTCTCCTGCATCGTGGACCGGAAGAAAACGTTCTCGCAGAGTGCGCCGCGCTTGGAATTGCATTCATTCCCTATTTCCCTCTCGCCAACGGTTTGCTCACCGGGAAATACCGAAAGGGAAAAACTCCTCCTTCCGGCGCGAGAATAACATCGGGCTGGCATGCCGAGCTCCTTACTGACGAGAATCTCGACAAGGTCGAGAAACTGATCCAGTTCTCCGAAGAGCGTGGCCATACCATTCTCGAGCTTGCGTTTTCGTGGCTGCTCGAGCGCCCGATGGTTTCGTCCGTCATTGCCGGGGCAACATCAGCCGAACAGGTTCATGCAAATGCGCACGCTGCTGACTGGGACTTGACGGAGGCCGAGCTTGTAGAGGTGAGAAGTATTCTGGAGTCGTGAGCTAAGCGACTTTTACGAACGCGGCTTTCCACTCCGCTTCGTTCTCATCCTCTTCGTACATTTTGTCGACATCGATCACGACGTTCGCGCCCTGGCGTTGAATTGCGAATCGATCCATTCCGCGCGTTGCCCGTCCTGAGATAAAACTTCCAGCAGGCGTGTATTTCGACTTGTGCTTCGGGCACTGGAATTCCTTCACTGCATCATTCCAGCGAAGCGCCGTATGCTGGTGCGGGCAGGAGAGATTGAACGCATAAACATTGTTCTGCCATCGCACGAGGATGACTTCGTTGTCCTTGTCGATCTGCACTCCGTCTTTCGCGGGGATCGCATAGTTCAGCGTTTCGGCTGATCGCGAGAGTGCTTCGATCATGCTTACCGGGAGTGCCGCCGCGGTGCGGCTGATTCCGAGTGTAGCGAGAACTCCAGCTACGCCAATTGCCGCCGCGTCACGTACAAAATCTCGTCTTGTCGATGACGCTATCGGGCACGCGTTGCAGTCGTGTTCAGTGTTGTTGTGATGCATCCATTTTCTCTATGTGTGTCAGGCCGCGCTGACGAGTACTGTCCCGGCCACAAGTGTCGCAATCCAGAGTCCAATGCTGAACATAGCCGCGACGCGAAGCTTCCCCCACGACGCTTTCTCACTGCCTCGCCGCAGCGATGTTTCAGTTCGCTCGAGTACTACACCGTTGAACACAAGAAGAGCCACCAGGCCCAGCTTGATCCAGAGAACGGGCGAGTTGAGAAAGGTCTCCACGTCTGATGTAACCATCAGCACACCGGTGAAGAACAGTATCGCGAGAGCGATCAGGACCGGTCGGTGAATGCCGTTCAGCTCCCCGAGGTGCCGCTCTCTTTCCCCTGGCTGCTCATTTGAAATGCGAAGCGTGGCCCTGTCCGCGGCGATTGCGAGACCGCCCCCAACCAGCATTCCAATGAGATGAAGCGCAGTGACGGTTGTCGATATGATCGTGGAATCGCTGTAGGCGGACTGCCAGGGAGCGAATAGTTCTTCTATTGATTTCAGGAAGTGCACAGATGTCTTCGTTAATGACCAGTTCTTTCTATGGTTACGCCTGAGAAGTCCTCAGTGCTGACATCCGGCTTGGCGACAGATTGAACATAAGCGGCCAGCATCCATATCTGGTCATTTGAGATTCGCCGGCCCCATGCAGGCATACCATCAGGCCTTCCCTGATAGATCGACTCGAACACCGCACCGGGTGTTCCACCGAAATGCCAGCGCCCATCCTGAAAGCTCGGACCCATTGCACCGGCTCCATCCGCGCCGTGACAGTCGATGCAGTTGTACGCGATGAACAGCTGCGCTCCAGTCGCAATTGCCTGCTTGTTCCCTTCGTACGGATTGCGCGGCTCGAGCGGACTACCGTTAACCGGAAAACCCGCGCCGAGGTTCTCAGGATGATTCACCAGGCGCAGTCCGTCGCCACCGTCAGTCCCGGCTTGTGCAGCACTTGATTCGTTGCATGCATTCGCTGAGAGAACACACGCAGCGACTACAATCAGGTGGAGTTTGTTGGTCATGATACGAGCTCCGTCAAAGCGAAAAAACGAACAGATATCCTCCCCAGCTGGTCCACCTCGAGAGATCCGGCAGTGTTGTCCCCCGCTGCCTTACGTCATACGGCAGGTTCGCTGCCACATCGCCCGCTATTAACAGCCCCATGTCACCGCCAATGCCTGCATAGATCGCGACATACTGTTTTCCATCGGGGCCGGTGTACGTGACGGGATTGCCCACTACCCCTGATCCAACCTTGAATTGCCACAGAACTTTTCCTGTTCGCGCGTCCGCCGCCTTGAACCATCCATCGAGCGTTCCGTAGAACACCACGCCGCCTGCAGTGACGAGCGCACCTCCCCATACCGGATAAGGCTCCTTGATTCCCCACACTTTCTTTCCGGTTGTCGCATCCCATGCCATGAACTCACCGCGATATCCGCCCGGCCCGCCTTTTTCCGGTGCATTTGCACCGATGAATGGAGTCCCCGCGATGTACGTGACGCGTCGCGATTCGAAATCCATGCAGAGATTGTTGGTCGGCACGTAGAACAATCCGGTTTGCGGAGAGAACGCTGCAGGCTGCTGATTTTTTCCGCCCTCGAGACTCGGGCAGATGTCTTTTACGTTCTTTCCCTCCGACGTCATCTTCTCCGGTTTGATTTTCGGCCGCCCGGTCGCGAGGTCGATTCCATCCGACCAGTTCATCGGCACGAACGGCTCGGCAAGAAGTATTTCTCCGGTTGCGCGATCGATGGTGTACTCGAATCCGTTGCGATCGAAATGCACAAGCACTTTTCGCATCGTGCCCTTGATCGGAAGATCGACGAGAATGTTCTCGTTGACGGCATCGTAGTCCCACAGATCATGCGGTGATATCTGGACCACCCATACCATTTCACCAGTGTCTGCATCGCGCGCTATGAGCGCTGCGGTCCATTTGTTGTCGCCAATGCGCTGATCCTGGTTCCATGGACCGGGGTTGCTCGTTCCATGGTAGACGAGATTCAGCTCGGGATCATACGAGAGCCATCCCCAGACTGCGCCACCGCCGGTTTTCCACGTATCGCCCGGCCATGATGTTGCGCCAAGATTCCTGCCGCGATCGTGTGCGTAGAAGGGCTTGAACTTCGGTCCCACTTTCACGTCGGCGTCAGGGCCGATGTTGTACGCTTTCCAGACTTGCTTTCCTGTTGCGGCATCGAGCGCGGCGATCCATCCGCGCACTCCCATCTCTCCACCGCTCGAGCCTACGAGCACTTTTCCTTTCACGACGATCGGCGCCATTGTGATTGTCTCGCCTTTTGCGAGATCTCCCATCGCCGTGCGCCATACCTGCTTTCCGGTTTTCGCATCGACTGCAACCGTGTGACCGTCGAGCAGATTGTAGAAAATCTTTCCATCAGCGTAAGCAGCGCCACGATTCACGACGTCACAGCACGCGCGACCAGCTGCCTGCTGGGCGTTTTCGGGGCGGAACTTCCACTTCATCGGTTGTCCCGGCTGCTTCAGGTCGAGTGCGTACGCAACATTCGGATACGGCGTGATGATGTACATCGTGTTGTCGATCACCAGCGGTTGCCCTTCGTGACCGCGAAGTACGCCGGTCGAGAACGTCCACGACGCATGGAGATTTCCCGCATTGGCTGCGGTGATCTCCTTCAAGTCGCTGAAGCGCGAGCTCGAGTAATCACCGGCCGGCATCTGCCATTCTCCTGCCGGGCCAGCGTGGGGGAAAGCGATCTTCGTTCCCGCTACTATATGAACGGGCCCGCCTGCGGATGCACGCGCTGTATCACTGGCAGTTTTCTCGCCTTTCGTGCAGGCGCTCATCGCGAGTGCGCCGGCAAGAGTAACGATGCGTTTCATCTCGGGATCAAATAATGAAGGTTGAAGTGTGAGCATACGGCGAATGCCACTCGTCCACCAGATGAGTGGCCCTGACAAGATCTTTGCAATCGGTACAGTTGAGGTGGCCCCGCCCCGCGGTATTCTTACTGTCATGACAACAAGAGCTCTCATCGCAGTCGCGCTTCTTTTTTCTGCGCCGGTCCTCGCACAGACACCTGACACCGCGTCCATGAAATCTCAGGTTCTGGCTGCAGACCGCGCTCTCGCCGCTTCAGCTGCAAGGAATGGTGCAGCCGTCTTCCTCGGCGAGCTGCAACCTGGTGCCGCCGTTCTGTTTCCAGGTCAGCCAATACTCAAAGGCGCCGATGGATCACGTACTGCGTTTCTCGCGCGATACGGCGGCCAGTCTTCGTACTCGTGGACTCCCGCACACGCTGTTGTCAGTACTGACGGCAAGCTTGCGTGCACAATGGGCTACTCGCGCTTCGTGAATGCACTCGACAGCGTGAAGTCGGCGAAGAGCGGCACGTATCTCACATGCTGGTTGAAAAACAAAAAAGGGGAATGGAAAGTCGCCGGAGCTCAGCGTGCTGACAGTCCACCGAAAGGTTCTCCCTTCGCGGATAGCGCTGTACTTCCCGGTGCTCCGCACTCGCCGGTTGCCTCGACTGGGAGCAATGCATTGGCTGCGGCTCAGGAAGCTGATTCCCTTTTTGCAATGATGGGAGCTGAAGCAGCTGGGCCCGGCCCCGCATTCGCGAAGTACGCAGCAGAAGATGGAATGCTCGTCGGAGGCGATGAGTTCCCACGCGGTCCGCAGGTAATCGCGGCAGCTTTCAAGGACTATTCACCTGATCGCGTGATCTGGTGGCGGCCGAGTCGCGAATTTGGCGCGGGAACCGGCGGTCTCGCGTTCACGGTTGGGAATTCCACGAGCGGACCACGCGCTGGCAAGACTGGTCCGACGATCGCGAACAAATACTTCACTGTCTGGCGGCAGGAACCCGATGGAAGGTGGCTCTACATCTTCGACCTTGGGTCATCGCGGCCGCTGAATTGACCTGAGCTCTAACTCCCGGATACCGGCAGTTTCTGAGTTTCCTGTTCGGCCAGCAATTTCGTAACGAACCGCTGTCCTTCAGTGATGCGCTCGACCTCGATTGCAATCGCATCGACTCCCTGCTCCAGTCTCTCGAGCCGCTGATCGATCTGCGGCGAGAGCGCCACTGTTTGCGCTGGTATCTTGCTGGCGCGGCGCCAGATAAATCGCGACGCGGCAACCGCGAGCGGAAACAGAACGAAGACCGTAAAAACTCCGGTTATCGTCATCACGTTCTGCGGAATGTCCCCTGGCACAGCATCCCCCGTTGAAGAGGTCAGTTCAGTTGGTGCGGCAGCTAATTGTTTTCCAGTAGTTGCAAGGTCCAGCTCCATCTGTGCGATTCTCTTGTCGAGTACGCCGAGGCGCTGCTCCAGACCAACGCGCGCGGCCGGATCGGCGGTTCGGCTGAGCTCATCGGATACTCTCCTTCGGCGGCTCGCGACGTTTGTCAGCTGGCTCGAGAGCTGATCACGCTGTGATTTGAGATCACGCAGCGCCTGTTCGGTCATCGGAACAGGCAGCACCTGAGTTGTGCCGTCCGTTCCGGTAAAAGTCACCGTCGGTGTACCGGCGACAACCGGTGCCGCGGGTTGCGGAGGTGGTGGTGCCGGACTGACTGTAGTCGCTTGCATGGGATAACCTACGCTGTGCGGACTGTTCCGGTTACATGAGTTACATCTCGCTCCGCGGAATCTCGCCTTCCTCAGGCATGATTATCCAGAGAATGATGTAAACCAGTATTCCCGGGAACGCGACCGACACTACTGACAGAATCACATACAAAACACGAGCAAGAGTTGGATCGAACCCGAAGTATCGAGCAAGCCCTCCGATCACTCCCGCAATCATCCGGTTGGACTTCGACCGTCTCAACCTTCCATCACCGTCAGTCATTTTTTCTCCCTTGATTACGGCGCGTTCTCGAAGAACTGAATCGTTTTCTCGCGTTCCTGGGCATATCTCATCGCCCACGCGTCCTGAAACAGAATCAGCGGATGACCCGTCACGTCATACAATAGAGTAGTGCCCTGCCCGCGCGCGATCCGGAAGATGTCCTCTTCCGGTCCCACAACCCACCGCGGATAACGTCCCGCGAACGGCTCCAGTTTGCAAGGCACCCCGTATTCATTCTCCAGGCGAAACAACATCACGTCGAACTGAAGCAGCCCCACCGCTCCGACAATTGGCGTCGGACTTGTGGTGTCAGTGCCCGAAGTGAAAAACACCTGAGCTGCTCCTTCTTCTGTAAGCTGCCTCAATCCGGTGTCGAGCTGCTTACGCCTCATTGGATCCTTCACCACTATGCGCGCGAAATGCTCCGGCGCAAATCGGGGAATTCCCTGAAACTCGAGGTCCCCGTTTCCTGACAGCGTGTCCCCGATCCGGAGATTCCCTCTGTCCATCACTCCTACGACATCACCCGGCCATGCTGTTTCAATTGCAGTCCTTTCACGTGCCATGAATTGCTGAGGCGCCGACAGTCGAAGTGATTTTCCTGTGCGCACCTGCTTCACCTGCATTCCTGCCTCGAACAATCCCGAGCACACGCGCACGAACGCGACACGATCGCGATGCTTGGGATCCATATTCGCCTGGATCTTGAAAACGAATCCGGTGAAGTTCGGGTTCGTCGGCTCGATCACTCCAATCGTCGATTCGCGCGGAAGCGGCGGCGGTGCAAGCTCGAGAAACTCCCTGAGAAAAGGCTCGAGCCCGAAGTTGGTCAGTGCGCTCCCAAAAAACACCGGCGACAGCTCCCCAGACGTAAGCTCGGCGTGATCGAACGGATGTCCCGCTTCGTCGAGCAGTGAGATGTCATGCACGAGCTGCTCGTGCGCCTCTCTTCCAAGCAGCTCGCGAATTTCCTTCGACTCGAGCGAGCCCACCGTGACTTCCGCGCGCGTTGCACCGTGCTCTTCATCGCGGTTGAAGAGATTGATGAGCTGACGGCGGCGGTCGTACACGCCGACAAATATTCCGTCCCGAAAAATCGGCCACGTAACCGGATGACACTTGATGTCGAGATCAGCCTCGACATCGCTCACGAGCTTGAGCGGATCTTCTCCTGCCCGGTCGCACTTGTTCACGAACGTGAAGATCGGAATCCGCCTTTTCTTGCAGACATCGAAGAGCTGCCGCGTTCTCTCTTCGACTCCGCGACGATTGTCGAGAAGCATCACCGCTGAGTCCGCGGCGACTAGTGTTCGATAAGTGTCTTCGGAGAAATCCTCGTGTCCAGGAGTGTCGAGGAGATTCACGTGATAGCCGTCATACTGGAACTGCATCACGCTCGACGTGACTGAAATTCCTCGCTCCTGCTCGAGCTTCATCCAGTCTGACGTCGCGTGTCGTGCTGCACGCCGGGCTTTTACCGACCCGGCAAGGTGAATAGCTCCTCCATACAGGAGGAGCTTCTCCGTCAGAGTCGTCTTTCCGGCATCGGGGTGACTTATGATCGCGAACGTTCTGCGACGAATTATCTGGTCTTCATTCACAACACATCCTAAGTTTTTGGTCCTGCAAACGACAAGGGCATATGATGGTTTCGGTCCCGCTTCGTGTGTTCGCTGCTCTCGCAGTTGCCGGCTTAGCTGGATTCACGAGGCTCAATTCGGACCCGCCTGTCGTAATTGCGAATGACAACCGCGCTGCCGCCGGCACCCTTCAGCGCGACACGCTGCGCATTCAGCTTGTGGTCAAAATGGCTCGCTGGCATCCCGAAGCCGAAGACGGCCCGTTTGTCGACGTTGCCGCGTTCGCCGAGCATGGCGCGGAGCCCCGCATTCCCGGACCGCTGATTCGAGTTCGCGAAGGAACGACGATCGTCGCCACCGTGGGAAATGAGCTCGCCGATTCCGCTCTCTGGGTTCACGGTCTTGCATCGAGACCGGCGGCGAATCTGGACAGCACGAAAATTCAGCCCGGCAGGAGCCACACATTCACATTCAATGCGGGAAAGCCAGGGACGTACTACTACTACGCGACTCCCGGCGTGATATCCCGCGCCGGCAGCGAGAGAGAACAGCTCTCGGGCGCATTCATTGTCGATGCCGCTGGCGCCCGCATCGACGATCGCGTGATGATGATCAACATCTGGGGCCAGAGACGCGACTCAACCCACTATGACAACGCTGTCGCGATCAACGGCAAGTCCTGGCCGTATACCGAACGAATTGCAGTGAACCTCGGGGACAGCGCCCGCTGGCGCGTTATCAATGCGAGCATCCGCGCTCATCCAATGCACCTGCATGGATTCTATTACCACGTAACATCGCGAGGATCGATCCTCGCCGACACCATGCTGCAGGGAGATCGCCGCGAATTTGTAGTGACACGGCACATGGTCCCCGGCTCGACCATGTTCATGAACTGGACTCCCAACCGCCCTGGCAACTGGCTTTTCCACTGCCACTTCACCCCGCACGTGAATGAAAGCGCCCGGCTTAGCCTCAACGCTTCGCATGATGACACGCATGGTGATGTCGCAGATCCGATGAAGCACATGGCGGGGCTCGTAATGGGAGTCACGGTTATGGATCCTGATCATCGCTATCGCCCGCTGCGGCCGATTCTGCCTTTGAGGCGATTACGGTTGTACGCTCAGGATCGTGCGGCAGCGCCGGGCAGACCTTACGCCATGTCGTACATCCTTCAGCGCGATTCGCGGCCGCCTGCGGCCGATTCGATCGAGCCGGCCGGACAGCCGATTGTCGTTACCAGAAACCAGCCGACCCGAGTGACGATTGTGAATCGCGCACACGAGGCAACGTCTGTGCACTGGCATGGAATCGAGCTGGAAAGCTATAGCGATGGGGTTGCGGGATGGAGCGGAATGGAGAAAACGCTCGCGCCTATGATAGCGCCGAACGATTCGTTCATCGCGAACCTGATATTGCCGCGCACCGGCACCTTCATCTACCACACGCACCTCAATGATCTGGTGCAGGTGAGCTCCGGCGCGTACGGACCGATTGTCGTTCTGGATGCAGGGCAGCGGTGGGATCCGGAGACCGATCACGTGCTGACAATCGGCTGGCTCGGCAGGGGAGCGTTTCCGAATCTTCACATTGCATTGAATGGAGATTCAGCGCCGCCGCCGCTGGTTATCGACCGGCGGCTGACACATCGCTTTCGAATCGTCAACATCGGTGCAGCAACCCGGTTCAACTTCGTTCTTCGGCGCGATTCGACAGTGATGACATGGCATCCACTGGCGAAGGATGGATTCGACCTTCCCCAGTTCGCTCAAACTCCGAGGCCTGCATCAGTGCTGGTGAGCACTGGAGAGACATTCGAGGCCGAGTGGAAGCCACCTCGCAAGGGCGATTACATGCTCACAGTTGCGAATGGCGCGAGGGTGTACAATAGAATGAAGATCATCGCGCGGTAATTACATCGCTTGGACTATCGCCTTGTACCTCGGATTCTCGCGGATCGTGTCGAGATCGCTGTCGTGCTCGAGCCACGCCTTGTCTCCCCATCCCTTCTCTACCGCGTGCTCCAGTGCATCGAGTGACTCGTTGAGCATTCCGAGCTGCGCGTAAGTGCAGCACACGTTGTACAGGAGCATCGGATCATCAGGATCGACCTGAATCCCGCGCTGAATGAATTCCACTGCGCGGTCCTTGTCGCCGATGATCGCGTTTGCGACTGCGCCAAGGATGCAGGCGCGCGGATCGTCAGGGTTGAGCTCGAGGTGCACGTCGATGAGCTTCACCTGCCGGCGATATGACGCGATTGCATCGTCCTTCTTGCCGAGCGCAATCAGTGCCTGGCCAAGAAAGCCTGCCGCCTGATAATCCTCAGGTCTCAAGATGGCCGCTCTCTCGAACAGCTTGACTGCTTCTTCGTATTCACCCTGCGACAAGCGTGAGCGCCCGTACCAGTACACCGCCTCGAACAGTTTCGGGTCGAGCTTCATTGCCTGCTCGAACTCGCTCTCCGCCTCGACGAACTTCTTGAACATCGAGAGCACAAGTCCGCGCGAAACGTGCGCCTCGGCCAGCTCAGGTTCCAGCTCGAGCGCCTTCAGGCTGGCGACTTCGGCCTGCCTGAGGTTGAACTCTCGAGCATCGAAGTATGTGTAGAGCTGTGAGTAACAGTCCGACACACCGGCATATGCTCGCGCGTATTCAGGATCGATCTCCGTTGCCTTGTTGAACATCTGCTTTGCATACTCGAGACTCTTTCTGCGAAGCTGATGGAAGTACTGCCGGCCGCGCAGATAATAGTCATAAGCCTGGACGTTCACTGCGCGCGCTTTCTCGATCTGTTTCTTCTCGCCTTCGGTCAGAATCACGCGAAGCGCTTTCACGATCGACTGAGAGATGTCATCCTGGATCGCGAAGACATCTTCCATCTCGCGATCGTATCGCTCGGACCAGAGCTGGTATCCGTCAGCGACGTTGACGAGCTGCGCAGTGATACGAAGCCGGTTGCCCATTCTTCGCACGCTGCCATCGAGTACGGTCGATACGTGCAGCTTCTTTCCCACATCCGCCAGATCTTCGTTCTTTCCTTTGAGCGCAAACGAAACTGTGCGTGACGCCACACGAAGAGACTGAATCTTCGACAGCGCGTTGATGATCTCTTCCGCCATTCCGTCGGCGAAGTATTCGTTCTCCGCATCGGCGCTCATGTTTGCGAATGGCAGAACGGCGACAGATTTGGCGGCCGACATCGCGGCTTTCGGAAGAGATTCAGTGTTCGTCGGCGTTGACATCGACTCTGACGCGAGCGCCTGCGCGAACTGCGCTGACGTCGAGAATCGTTCCGAAGATTCAGTCGACATCGCTTTCTTCACGGCCCAGTCGATGTTCGGTGGAACCGAGCTGCGGATGCTTTGGAGCGGCTTCGGCGTTTCGGTGAATCGCTTTGCCATTATCGACTGCGGCGTGTTGCCGGTGAACGGGCGGTCTCCGGCGATCATCTCGTAGAGCATACAGGCGAGACTGTACTGGTCGCTGCGTCCGTCGAGGTTCAGCTCGCCCGCGGCTTGTTCTGGACTGACGTAGGCGGGAGTGCCGATCATCATCCCCGTTTGGGTGAGCGTCTCGCTTCCTGCCGCACTCACCGCTTTTGCGATTCCGAAGTCCATCACCGTCGCCATGCCTTCGTAGAGCAT
>DASROK010000196.1:0-2840 GCA_035646915.1 Gemmatimonadaceae bacterium | reverse complement strand
GCGATGGACTGCGACTTCGGCTCTCAACAGGGAGCGGTGAGATCGAAGCAATCGGATGGGGATTCGGACATCGCATTGCGGAATTCGACACAGGATCACCTGTCGACATCGCTTTCCGCCTCGAGCGCGATGAGTATCGCGGAGTGAGCAGGCTTCAGGCGCGAGTTGCCGACATAAGCCCGGCCGCCAGTGTGCCTCTCTGAATGAGAATTGTCGCGGGCCAGTGGCGTGGCAGAAAAATCGAGGCGCCAGCGGGCCGCGATGTGAGACCCACGCTGGACCGCGTGCGTGAAGCCTGGATGAGCATTCTGCAGCATGACATTCCAGGAAGTTGCGTCATCGATTTATTCGCGGGTTCGGGCGCACTCGGACTGGAGGCGCTTTCGCGCGGGGCGGCATGGGCCGACTTCGTCGAGAATGATTCTCGCTCAATTCGAGTCCTGAAAAAAAACATCGACGCGTTTCAGCCTGGCGATGTTCTCGAGATTCACCGCGCTGACGCGATCAGGTTCGCAGGAAAGCTCGAGGCGAACGCTTATGACATTGCGTTTGCCGATCCTCCTTATGCCGGGGGCGCAGCGGCTCAGCTCGCCGAGGTCTGGCTCAAGCGGCCGTTTGCGCGGATACTCAGTGTCGAGCACGATGCGCGAGAAACGCTGGCCGGAGCGACTGACACCAGGCGCTATGGCTCGAGCGCGATCACTTTCTACCGCCATGAGGAATAGCTTGCCAACAATCGCCATCTATGCGGGAAGCTTCGATCCGATAACGCGCGGCCATGAAGATCTCATCCATCGCAGCTGCGAATTCGTCGACAAGCTTGTCGTCGCGGTTGCAAACAACAGCTCCAAAAAGCCGCTGTTTTCTCCCGATGAGCGAGTGAATCTCATTCGCACCGTGGCAGGCGATCAGGAGTGCGTCGAAGTCCGGCAGTTCCAGGGCCTGCTCGTGAACTTTGCGCGCGAGGTGGGCGCGTCGCTCATCATTCGCGGACTTCGCGCGGTGGCTGATTTCGAATACGAATTTCAGATGGCACTGATGAACCGCAATCTGTCGCCCGGACTCGAGACCGTGTTCATGGTTCCGTCGGTCGAAACTACATACATCAGCTCGAGCATCATTCGCGAAGTCGCGCAATACGGTGGCGAGCTCGATGGTCTCGTGCATCCGGCGGTTGCCGATGCGTTAAGAGCGAAGTTCTCGGGGCAGTCGAATCAGGGATGAGCTCGTTCATTGAAAACGTTCGTGCGAGAGCATCGATGCTCAACAGCACGATCGTTTTCCCGGAATCCCACGATGACCGCATTCTCGAGGCAGTGCGGGCTCTGGTCGGGAATCGCATCGTCAATCCGGTGCTCATACTCGATTCTTCAAAACCGGAAACGCACGCAAAGGCTGTCGCGACGGGCGCTCCCGTAATCGACTCCGATGGTCAGTCGCCGCTCGAGGTCGCTGACAGGCTGGTCGCGTCGGGTGACTTCGACGGCTGTGTGGCTGGCGCCGCATACACGACCGCCGATGTTCTGAGGGCAGCGCTCAGGATCATCGGAGTGGCGCGCGGCCTCAAGACCGTCTCGAGCTCGTTTTATATGGTTGCGTCACGCGAATGGGAAGCGCCGACCGGAGTGCTGACTTTTACCGACTGTGCGGTGGTCCCGTATCCTACCGCGACCCAGCTTGCTGACATCGCCACTGCTGCCGCGCGAGACCGGAGACTCATTGTCGGTGACGAGCCGGTTGTTGCATTTCTCTCATTCAGCACCGCAGGAAGCGCTGCGGGGGCCAGCATCGATCTGGTTCGCGAGGCGGTGGCGCTGACGCGGTCCCGCGACCCCGGCCTTGCCGTGGACGGAGAATTGCAAGGTGATGCGGCGCTGGTGCCGTCCGTTGCGGCAAGAAAGGCGTCGGGAATGAAAGTCCAGGGCGATGCGAACGTGCTCGTGTTCCCGTCACTCGATGCGGGCAACATCGCCTACAAGCTGGTTCAGCGACTCGCCGGCGCGAGCGCAATCGGACCAGTGCTGCAGGGACTCGCAAGACCGGCCGCTGATCTCTCGCGCGGCACAACGCCGGAAGACATTATTAACGTCGCCGCAATTACGGCGCTTCAATCCGCGCCGGGCGGTTGAACCACTTCGGAGACAAGCATGAGTTTCGCAATCAGCAAGCAAGGTGAGGTTGTTGTAGTGGACGTCGAAGGCCAGCTGATCGTTGGTAATCGCCAGGAGCTCAAACAGAAAGTTCTCGATGAGCTCGAGAAAGGCGAAAAGAAATTTCTCATCGACTTCAGCCAGACCGGCTATATCGACAGCTCCGGGCTGGGCGTGCTCGTGTCGCTGTCGAAGAAGATTCGCGAGCAGGGAGGCGAGCTCAGGCTCGCGAACCTCAACGATGACCTGCAAACCCTCTTCGAGCTCACCAAGCTCGACACTCTTTTCCAGATCTCCGACACGCGGGAGCGCGCGCTAGAGAGCTTCTGATGCACAAATCAAGCGTCGCTCTGGATGTCAGAATACCGAGCGACGTACGCTACATCGATGGCGTAGTCGAGCTCGCGACGCGAAAGTGTCGCGAGCTTCATTTGCCCCCCCATAAATGCTCACTCAACGTTCGAGTCGCTCTCGCCGAGGCGATATCGAACGCGATTCTGCGCGGCAATGGCGAAGCGAAAAACAAGGAAGTCCGCGTGCGCGCGATGGTCAGCCCTGACAAGGTTGTCTTCGACGTCGTGGATGAAGGCCCGGGATTCGACCTTCAGGAAGAACGTCCCGATCCTACAACGCCTGAAAATCTCGAGCATGAGGATGGCCGCGGCCTGTTTCTGATGAAACGTCTGATGG
>DASROK010000195.1:0-3570 GCA_035646915.1 Gemmatimonadaceae bacterium | reverse complement strand
ACTCGTGCATCAGGAGACGACGCCGCGCGTAGCGGTTGTCTGATACTGGCCACATCACCATCGACCAGTGTTTTCCGCCGAATTCAACAGAAGTATTCGCGGGGTTCATTTCGGGAGGAAGCTTCCCGATCCACACTCCGCTCTCGTTGTGAAGCAGACCTTTTACGTCGGCCTCGTTAGCGACAACAACGCGCGCATCGGGATCGACGAGCAGCATTGGGCCGCTCACCTGCCTTCCCCACAATTTCCCTCCGTCGGCCGCGCCAAGATCGCGCAGCTCCTTGAAGTAGCTTCGTGCGACTGCGACGTCGATTGCTCCTGTTTGAGCGCGTGAAGTCGACGGAATGAGGAACGCTGCGACAATGGCAACGAAGGGCTTCATCGTCGTGGCGCGCGCGGTGCCCAGGCGATGCTCCCCGTCTCTCTGTCGAATGCAATTGCCAGCTCCACCGCGCCATCGGGTTTCAGGATCCTGATGGTATCCGATGTTGCGACAAGACGGCTCAATGAGAGTGGTACGCGATCGAGCGTTGCGGCGATCGGCTTTCCGTTGAGCACTGTAAGAGTGAAGGCACCAGCTGGATCTTGAGCGTTGAAGTCGAGTCTCCCTGCAGGATCTCTTCGCCAGAAACTCGCGTCATTCATGGCGAATGCGGTTGCGATCATTGCAACACCTGCGAGAAGCGCGGGCATCGCTGCGTTCATGTGCTCAAAGCGCATGCGTGTTCCGGCGATGGTCGCATCGGCAACCTCAGTGATCGTTTCCAGGAAACCAAGCTCGCCGAGACGTTCGCGAGCTACTTCGCGCATCTCGGATCCGTATTCCGTTCTGAATGATCTCGGAAATGCGAGCAGCCCAAGATCGAAGAGACTTTCGCGGAGGGTTCTCACTGCGCGTTCCTCGGAATGAGCTTCTTCACCGAAGCGACGCGCAGCAGCTGTGAGAGTCTTTTTGCCTCAGCCTTCGCGGCGCTTCTCCCCGCCTCGGTAAGCCGATAGTAGCGCCGCCTCGCATCTTCGCCCGGACCCTTCGATTCCTCGATGAGCCCATCCTCGAGTAATCGATGCAGTGCGAGATAAACGCTGCCCGTGTTTGGGCGCATCTCACCGTCTGTTATCGTCTCGATTTCCTTGATGATCGCGTATCCGTGGCTCGCGCCGCCGGAAAGTGCGAAGAGGATTGCCGCTGAAAGCGGCGTCAGGCTTTCGATTGTCCTGGCAGGCATAGGCTCGGTATATATATAGGCCGGAACTATATTGCTCAGCGATATAGTTGGTATAAAGCCATCAGTCTGTCAAGCGCCGGGTCATCAGACCTGCGAAGAGAAGCAGAAGGAGTGACGTACCGACGATCGGGACCAGGCCCGCCGATGTCTCCACGATCGCTGACGAAGCTGTCGCAACTGCCGGTTTCGCAATTACTGCTGGTGCGGGCTCAGCAGGAGCGTCCACGACTCGTGGCTCATCAGCCATTCGCGCTTTCGCATAAGCGAGATACTCAGCAGGAAAAACAGCAACGTGATAGTGAGGCGGATGCTTCTCGCGCGTTACATCGAGCACTCTTTCATTCTCGAGCCCAAGGAGAGCTTTCTCGAGCCACGCTCGCTCGCTGGCGGTTGCAGGCACGCGGAAATCGACCGCCATGCCGGCGGGATGAACCGAAAGCTTGTGCGCGTTCGCAGGTTGAAGAGCCGTTGGGCGAGTGAGACTCGTAACGATGAGCTTCTCACCGTTGTCCTGTCGGTATTGCGCGGCTAAGCGCTCGATCAACAGGAGCACCTCGGGACGCGCAAAAGGGAACGAGACGTCGCTCAACGCAAAGTCTTCGTTGCTTTCGACCATTACGAGCGTGCCGCTGTCGACAAGATTCTCCACCTGGGACGGCTTCTTCGTGAAGGTGAGATCCTCGTGGACGGCGATCTCGTGCTGCTCCCTCATCGACGAGGGTGAACCGCGCAGCGTTCCCGCGTCGGCGCGAAATGGAATCGCAGCCGCAAGCAGTAAGACTGCACCGGTAGTGAGTGACTTTCTGTACATCGCAGGAACGCTCCTCTTCAGCCTGGAACAATCGGGCCGACTACTGCCCGATGTGTACTACCCCGGAGAGGCACTATTGTGCATGCTCGAGACGAAGGACACCCAAACAAAACGGGGCACCCTGAGGTGCCCCGCTCGTTTTCGGTTTGCCGCGGTTTACTGAACCGCGTTGATCATGTCGAAGATCGGCAGGTACATGGAAACCACCATACCTCCAACCACGACGCCGAGGAATACGATCATCACCGGCTCGAGGAGTGAAAGAAGGTTGCTGACCGCAGCATCCACTTCTTCATCGTAGAAGTCAGCGATCTTCGAGAGCATCTCGTCCAGACCACCTGTCTGCTCACCAACCGAAATCATCGAGATAACCATTGGGGGAAACACGCCGGACTTCTTGAGCGGCTGCGCAATTGTATCACCACCAGCGATCGACGAACGCGATTCCATGATCGCGTCCTGCACAACGCGGTTGCCAGCAGTCTTCGCGGTGATCTCGAGTCCGTCGAGAATGCTCACACCCGAGCTGATCAGCGTTCCGAGAGTTCTCGTGAAACGCGACACCGCGGACTTGCGCAAAACATCGCCAAGCACCGGAACCTTCAGCATGAACCGGTCGATCTTGAGCTTTCCGTCGGACGTCGCATTGTACCGCTTGAACATGAACACGGCGACACCGATAACTGCGAGAACCACGTACCAGTAGCTCTTGAGGAAGCGCGACGCGCCCATCACGATACGGGTGGGCAACGGCAGCGCGAGTCCCGCAGAAGTGAACAGGTTCTCGAACACCGGGATGACGAAGATCAGGAGCACAGTCACCGCTATCGCGGCAACGCTCATGATGACGCCAGGATAGATCATTGCACCCTTCACCTTTCTGATGAGCGCATCGTTCTTTTCCATGAACGTCGCAAGACGCATGAGAATCGTGTCGAGAATACCGCCCGCCTCACCTGCTGCAACCATGTTCACGTAAAGGTTGCTGAAAGCCTGCGGGTGTTTGCTCAATGCATCTGCAACCGTATTTCCGGATTCGACGTCGAACACCACCTTGCGCATGACCTCCGACAAAACCTTGTTCTGGCTCTGCTCGGCGAGAATTGTCATGGCCTGCACGAGGGGCAGACCGGCGTTGATCATGGTCGAGAACTGACGCGTGAGAATGACGATGTCGCGCATCTTGATGTGACCGCGCCTTGGCTTTTTGGGCGCGGCCTCGTCGATCTTCACGACATTGAGACGCTGCCTGCGAAGCTGCGCGATTACGTCATCGCGCGACGATGCATCGATCGTCGCCGTGCGCATCTCGCCTGCAAATGATCTCGCTGTGTACGTAAATGTCGCCATTCTAATTCCTTCTGCAGTAAGTCAGCATTCAGTATTCAGCATTCCAGTACTCGTGCCGCCAACCGCGGACGGCGCCCCCTCTCGAACACCGCCGCGGAAGACGGACACGTACAGCTATCTTCTGGCAAGACCGCCTGTGAGCGGGCGCTGGCTGGGGGTCGGCTTCTTTTCATCAACCTCCGG
>DASROK010000194.1:0-2543 GCA_035646915.1 Gemmatimonadaceae bacterium | reverse complement strand
CGACACTCCCTGACTCATGTCGGGCTTCGCTTTCTTCGGCCATGCAATGTCGTCGAGAATCTGCTTTCGCTGTGCGTCGGTCGCCGTAACAAAAGTTTTGCCAAATCTCTCGGATGCCTGTAAATCCAGCCATGCGAGACCACCCCGCATCTGGATCTTGCTGTTGGCGGATGCTTCCTTATCGTTCAGCAGCCAGTCCATGTACTGTGGAACCTTTGCGTCGGTAGCGCTTCCCGATTTGTCATCCCGCGGGATGATATAGTCTGCGAGCATGCTGACAGTGCGCCATTCATGCGCGGTAAAGAATTTCGGCACGTACGGCGCCGCCATTGGCGCAACAAAAGCGCGCGCAGCGCGTTCCATCTGAGGCGCAGTCAGATCCCACGAAAATGCGAACGGCAGAAGGGCGAGCGCCTTTACTGCGTCGCGTCGGTCCATGTCGCTCATATCGCCCTCTTCTTCATCTGGTCGGTGATGTAATCCGATGTGCGCCATGCGAGAGCCATGATCGTCCACGTTGGATTCTTGTCAGCCTGCGATACAAACGGCGCGCCGTCGGTGAGGAAGAGATTCTTCACTTCGTGCGTCTGACAGTTTCCGTTGGTGACCGAAGTTTTCGGGTCACTACCCATTCGAGCTCCACCAAGCTCGTGAATGATCTGACCTCCTGCGGCGATGCCGTATCCATCTTCCTTCGACGGCATAGGATCGAACACCGTGCCGCCCATTGCAGCTATCAGAGAGCGGAAAGTCTCCTGCATGTGCTTGACCTGATTGATCTCGTTGTCGGTCCACTTCCAGTGGAACTTGAGAACCGGAATTCCGAACCTGTCGACAACCGTAGGATCGATCTCGCAGTAAGTATCATCGTTCGGGATCATCTCGCCTCGGCCTTCGAAGCTGATGGTCGCGCCATAGTACTTGCGATAATCCTTCTTGAGCTGCGCGCCGTATCCGCCACCTGGGGGATAGCGATGGATTCCGCCCATGAATCCTGCGCCTGGCTGTCTCACACCGCCGCCCACTTCGATGTGATATCCGCGCGCAAAGTCGAGTTTCTTGTTGTCGAGCCACCACGGCATGTAGACGTGCATTCCGCCTGCGCCGTCCTCGTTGTGACCCGCATGATTCTCCATTGCGGGGATGTAACCGGAAACTCCGCCGCCTGTCGTGTCGGTGATGTACTTGCCGAGCGTGCCGCTTGAGTTCGCCAGTCCCTGAGGGTGTTTCGAGCTCTTCGAGTTGAAGAGAATGCGCGCGGTCTCGAGCGCACTCGCAGCAAGAACGACAATCCGCGCATTCACGTGCGAATCCATTCCTGTCTTCTTGTCGATATAGGAAAGCCCGTTGGCGAGACCGTCCGGTCCGAGAGTGACCTCTCGCACCATCGCATTCGTCATCAGCGTGAGCTTGCCGGTTTGTAATGCCGGCGCAATGAGAACGTCAGGGCTCGAGAAATTCGCGCGCGCCGTGCATCCCCGTCCGCACTGGCCGCAGTAGTGACACGCCGGTCTTCCGTTCAGTGGTTTCGTGATGACCGATCGGCGAGCGGGAATGCAGGTGATGTTGAGCTTGTCGCTCGCTTTCTTGATGAGAAGCTCGTAACAACGGGGGGCAGGCGGAGGATGAAAGATTCCATCCGGCTCGTTGGGAATGTTCTCCTTGCTGCCGTAGATGCCGACCAGCTGGTCGACGCGATCGTAGTATGGCGCGACATCGTCGTACGTTATCGGCCAGTCATCGCCCTGTCCGTCGAGGCTCTTCCGACGGAAGTCATCGGGGCCGAATCGAAGCGAGATGCGTCCCCAGTGGTTGGTTCTTCCGCCGAGCATTCGCGCACGCCACCAGAGAAAGTCGGTTCCTTCTGCCTTGGTGTACGGCTCTCCGTCGATTTCCCATCCGCCCTCGCACCCATCGAACTCACCGAACGGCTTGAGGCGAGTCGATCCGCCGCGGCGTGGCGAAGCGTAATTCGGGAACATCATCTTCGAGTTTTTCGAGGCATACCATTCTTCGCCTGCCTCGAGGAGAACGACGTCGGCTCCGGCTTTGGACAGAACGTACGCGGCCATCCCGCCGCCGGCGCCGGATCCGACTATCGCAACATCGTAGGTCTTTCGCGGTGCAGCTTTATCCATGTGACTCGGAGTGGGGTTGCGAAAAAACTACGAACCGGAATGTGAGTTGTCGATTACGAGAATCGAAGAGATTCTTCGAATGACTCAATGGCGGAACTGCCTCTGTCCGGTGAATACCATCGCGATGTCGTGCTCGTCTGCAGCGGCAATCACTTCATCGTCTTTCACCGATCCACCCGGCTGAACTATGGCCGAGATTCCCGCTTCCGCCGCCTGATCGATTCCGTCCCGGAACGGGAAAAAAGCATCGGATCCGAGCACCGCTCCATGAGTATCGTGGCCGGCTGACTGCGCCTTGTGCACCGACAGGAATGCCGCATCCACGCGGGACATCTGACCGGCGCCGATTCCAATCGTCGCGCCATCTCGCGCGATGAGTATTGCGTTCGACTTCACGCTGCCGAC
>DASROK010000193.1:0-2751 GCA_035646915.1 Gemmatimonadaceae bacterium | reverse complement strand
GTCTTCGGTCATTCTCGACCGAAGCTGGGAAGGTGTCATCTCGAACACCTCGATCACGTGTGCGGTGAAGATTCGCGCATGCCTGTAGCCGAGCTTGATTGCCACCTCGCGGACCGAGTATCCGGGATCCTTGAGATAGGTAAGTCCCCTGCTCAGTCTCGCGGCGATGAGAAGTTTTTTTGGCGAGCCAAGGTGCACGTTGTCGAGATAGCGATACACGCTCACTGAAGGCATTGCCGCCGTTGTCGCAAGCTCGAGCACGCTGGTGTAGCGATGCGGGCGATCGAACATGTCCGACACCGCGCGTGAAAGCGCGAGCGGGACCTGGCGAAGCACCGGCGTGAGCCTCACCATGACTTTCTCAGACGCGGGATTTGTCTGCACACGCGCTATTGTCTGCTGAAGCCGCTCGCGTGAATCACCGAATTTGTGCAGCACCACGTGATTCAGTCCTCGCCGCGCCAGCTCGGCGATCGCTCCAAACGCCGTCGGCGTAAGCATCACGTAGCCCACGAGCGGAAGCGAGGGAAAACGCTGGAGCAGTGACGCCATTGCATCGACGTCGACAACACCATCGGCCGCGGGATCGGCGATGACTACGCTGACAGGCTCACGCCGAACGATGTCCTCGAGCTCTTTCCAGGAGCCGGCGATGAAGAAATCGGGCTCCTTCACGAACACGTGGCGGACGTGCGCGAGGAGCTGCGGCGGCAGGAAGACGGCGATACTCAATATGGGTGTCGGCGCATTTCGTCACGAATGTGCACGCATCCGCACGGTTGCGCGACGGCCATTGTTATAAAACAGACACTTTCTTGTATAGAACCTGCACTTCATGTAATAAAAGTGACATTTCCATATATGAAAAAGCCTCTAGGTTGCGAGTTCGAAAGTCCTACCTTCTCACAACCCAGAGGCAAAAATGTCGATCAAGAAACTGCTCACCGTCGCCCTGCTCGCTGGCATCATTGGATCAGCCGCTGCCTGCGCGGACGTCACTGGACCTCAGCAGAAGACTGGCGTCTGCACCGTGACAGGTGGCGACTCGACTTGCGGACCGACCGGCTGATTCGCTATACGAAATCCTCGGCAGGGGGAGACGAGACCGCGGTCTTGCGAAGCTGTGCAAACGCTTCTGCAACGTGCAGGACTTCCGGAGATGCAGGTTCGGCCCAGTGTTTTGCGGCAGCCGCTTTCCGGATCTCCTTCTCTCCCTCCGCCAGGGCAGCTTCTGCCTCGAACATTACCTGATTGATCTTGTGCTTCGAGGCAAAGTCTCTGGCGTCCGCGAGACACTTCATGCCTTCCTCATCGCGGCCGAATTTGAGGCAGCCGATGCCGTAGTATAAGAGGAAATACGAGCGGAGCCTGGGGTCGAGGGCTGAGTATTTCAGCTCACGCCCGTATTCCTCGAAACTTTTTTCATCGCCTTCATTGAAGGCCAGTTCCATCAGGTTGATGGCCGCCTGCCACCTCACCCACTGATATCGCGATGTAAGCGAAATGACCATGTGTGCATCGCGCGCGGCCTCGTTCATCCCGAGCTCCTGAAACGCCGCAGCGATATCAGCGGTTATCCCATCCTTCGCTCGCGGATCGGTAGTTTTCTCGAGTGCCCTGTACGCGAGAGCAATAGTATCGGCGAATTGTCCCTGAAGGTGCGCGACCGATGCGCGCCCGTGGAGTGCGCGAGACGCCACTCCATCGAGACCCGATGCCTCGGCCTCGGCGATTACGTCGTCGAAGATCGTTCGTGCAGCAGGAATGTTTCCAATCGCCATCTGCGTGTTCGCCGTTCCAACACGAACAGTCAGGCCTGCCTGTTTATCCCCAATTGTATGGGCAAGATGCGCGGCTTCAGCATATCCTTCGGCAGACCGGTTCCAATCGCCAGAGCGGCGGGCTGCACCACCCAGTGCCGTCGTCGCCTCGATTGCAAGTTCAGGAACGCGGTCTTCCAGCGCGATGTCGGCAACTGTCGAAAACACATCGACCGCGAGGTTCCAGTGTCCGTCGTAATCCAGAGCGCGGCCGTAAGAGAAAAGAATCTGGTTTACTACGTTCCAGTTAGCTGCGCCCTTGAGCTCATCGACAACTTTCAGGAGAGGGCGGCGAAGCGGGCTTCCCTCTTTGATAGCTTCCACACTGTCGGCGACAGCCTTCACACCCGTCCAGTCGCGATCGACTATCGAATAGTCGAGTCGCGCATCTTCGACCAGGCTCAGCACCGACAAGCCGGCGAGCGCTGCGTTCCACGCAGGGGTTTTCTCCTCGAGAGATGCTAAAACCTGAAAGTACGCGTAATGGCGGAGCATTTGGGGATAGGTGATTTCCACGAAATACTCACTGATTCACGTCGTGACGAAATGCCGGTTTTATAACATCAGCACCCTTTTTTATAACAAAACCGTGATGAAACTGTTTCATTTGGGCCGGAGACCCCACGAGCTCATGTCCAGCCACCATGCGCTTGGCCGCATCGGTGTGGTTTGAATGCGTTTATTGATTGCGATCAGCGTGCGTGGCTCGTACAACCAGATACCTGGCGCGTCATCGACGATTATCTGATATGCGCGGCGGAAAAAACCCCTTGACGCATCGACTGAGCTCGCGCTGAGTGCGCTGTCGACAAGCGCGTCGAAGATGCTGTTCGAGTAACGCCCGTAGTTCTCGCTCCCGCCGCTGGTCCACGCACCTTTTACAGATTCCGTGCTCGATGGCAGGTGCCATCCTGCAAGCGCGCCGTCGAAT